>JAGCFU010000056.1 GCA_017649945.1 Bacteroidales bacterium
GTCACCGTCGGTCCATTTGAAGAAAGTATCACTCTGTGCGTTGGCGGCAAAACCCATTGTCATTATAATTGCGATTGCGAATAATATCTTTTTCATTTTATTTCTCTCCTATTATTTTATCTTACAACAATTTTCTGTGTCATTCCATTTAACTTTAAAATGTATACACCATATGGCATTGCGTTGACGGTTTCCACACCGTTCACACGCTGTCTTGAAACCATTCGTCCCATGACATCGAAAATCTGCAGTTCGCCTTCGCCGCTGACGATGATGTCGTTGCCGCTCTGGTATGCGAAGATGTCGCTCGTGCCATCGCCGTTAGCGTTTCTGAATACAATCTTGAATCTCGCCATTCTGTCGGCAGGTGAGCCGATGAAGGTATAGCTCGGGTTGACGCTCAGGTCGATTTCCTCTTCCGCCAGAATATCGATGAGGTAGATTCCGTTGAGGCTCATCTCATCGCCTGCGAAGCTGATGGTGTAGGTGCCTGTTTCATTCGCCTTGAAATACAGCGGCACGTCGCCTTGACGGTCGGAGAACGCTATGGCGTAATCCTCGCCGTTTTGAGGGATGAAGATGCTTGCTGACGGGTTGCCGAAGTAGAATTTCTCAAGCTGGCTACCCTCGTTGAAACTCACTATGGCGTTGTCGATGTTTTTGTTGACTGAAGCACCGTCACGTGTGGCGACTTTGTGTGCGAGGACCATCTGGAGGTTACCGTTGTTGGCTGAAGTTTCCGGAGCGTCTTTTAAGAATTTGACAGTGCCATTCTCAGCAGCCTTTACTATAATGCCGGTGCAAGGAGCGACGACAGCACTGGATGTTGATGTCTGTGCAGTGATTCCGCTGTTGGCGTCATTGATGGTGTAATATGCTTGGTTAGGGTAAGCCTCAAAGGTGTAAGGGTTGCCGATGAGATTCCAGCCTTGGGAAACCGAAATTGTATAGTTTGCATCGTAAGCTTTGATGGCACCGCTGAACTGTAAGTCTGCACCATCCTTACTGGCGTAGAGATAACCTTGCCCGTTAGCCAGGTTGAAAGTGTTTGCCCTATAGTTATGCCATGTGATATTATCAAGCGAATACAAATCATAGGTACGGTCGCCGTTAGCAGCGTTTTCATCGGAAATCATGTTGGTTACATTTATCGGCGCCAGGTTGTTGACGTTGATTGGTGATGCGATGAAATACCAGCCTCCGGTTAAGCCTTCGTCCCATGCTGCGATTGTTTTATGTACGGTTGCATTCACAGCGTTGTTGCAGATAAGCTGTCCGCCGTCTTCGATAGTAAAATTGGAGGATGTTGCACCTATAATATTATTGCATGTAAGTGTAGCACCATGTTCGACTGTAAGAGTGCTTCCACTTGACATCTCGATTATATTGGCTGTAGCGTTAGTGCCATCGGCAATGGTAACATCATTTTTAATTTCTACATTCTGGGTTGATGTTGGTGTTACTCCTGTTCCCCATGTGCTATCATTTATTGTAATACTTTGATATGTAAATGTTATTTTTGGTAACCATTTGTATCCCGTATTATAGGTTGTGTAGCAGATACATGTATTATTATCAGCTGCGCTTTGCGATACTCCATACCAATAACAGGATGATAGTGAGCTTCCTGTGGCTATTATCTTGAACCCTACCATAAGATTTCCTCCTGTGTAAACGTATGGATTTGTTAATTCGATATCCATTATTTTGTTTCCATCAGTTGAAAAAACAGCATTGCCATCATATACTTTTGTCATTGTACTCCAATCAGTGTAATCATTGGATGAACTAAATGTGGTTTTACTGTCAAATTCTTTCATGTAAATCTCAAACTTCGCATCACCCCAACTTTGATTGGCTACAGTGTGATAGAATTGAAGGTCTGTTATTTGTTTGTTAATCAAATAAGTCAATTCGGTTGAAGGTATTATGAACTGACTTTTAACGTTGCTATTGGTTGTATTATAGAAGAAAGGTGCTCCAGTTTGTGTTGCGGTTCCATTATTAACAGTTAATGTAAATTCATCTGAAGGTGTGAACTCAACAGGTCCAACCCAAGCACTATAAATGCCATTGTCTTCAGCACAAACCCAGGCATAATACGTTTCATCTTTAGTAAGCCCCGTAATGGTATAGATCGGATTGCTCTCAACAGAAATAACATTGGTTGTATAATCAGTCGGAGCTGTATTTGTTGTTGAATAATACAATAACCATTCGCTTTCATCAGATCCATCTGTCCATGATAATGTTGCCAAAGTGGTCATTGGTGATGCAACAAGGTTTTTGGGTGGTACTATTGAGATAGTTATATCATCAATAGCAAAATAATGACCTGTACTTGCATCGGAATTTCTATCAAATTGTATTGCAATGTATTTTATGCCTTCTGCAGAGAATGACTCACTCGCCAATGTATATGTTGAATACCAAGTAGCTGTATGTGTGTCGGACCATGTGAAATTTGTTTCAACATTAGGCGTGTCTGATGTTGAATATCCAATTTTATATTTTACGGTAGTTGACGAAGTTGTTTTCCAGTAAAACTGTATATTTAAACTAGATGCTCCAGATAACAATGGTGACACCAAATATTGATAATCTTTTGATTCGTCTACATAAAAGCAAAATGAATATCCATTGTTATACATATATCGTCTAATATACGTATTATTAGAAGCGTTTGTTAAAGTCCAACCTTCTGTTGATAATGCAGCAGCAGCATTTGTAGCATTATATGTGCCTGTGAATTCGAATCCGTAGCTATACGGAAGTGTTTTTTGTCCCATCAAATCACCCCCTAAAATGCATGAAAATGCTAGCATTAGTGTTAGTGCTAATGATTTTTTTCTCATAAAGATTACGTTCATTTTGTGAAAAATGTTTTTAAATTTGTTAATATTGTTAATCAGTTAAATGTTCTAAAAGTATGATACCCAGCACTTTATGCCTTCTTCACGATGCCCCAATCTTAACCATTCAATCGGGCTGCAAAAATACAAAAAAAATTAATATATACGGGTAAAAAAATGAAAAAAAATCATTGAGGAAAAAATTCGGGTTTCATGATGTGGTCGTGTAGGGCCGCGGCGCGCCACGGCCCTACGGCGTTTATGATTTCAACAATTGTAGGGATGCGGCGCGCCACATCCCTACGGCGCGCCACGGCCTTCACATTATTCCGTCGGTGATTTGTAAAATTTATCGTTTTCCCATCTTACGGGGTTTAACACAATATATCCTGCAATATAATTCATCTCGTTTATATCCCTGATAATGTGGTCGTGATACGAATCCTGCCATCCGAAATCGATTTGGTTCGCATTGGCGAACCGTGTAACCGCCGATTTCATGCCGCCAATGCAAACCGACAACCATCCTTGTTTGTTCGCAATATCGCGCATATATTCATTTTTGGCCGTCATATCAATTGTAGGGATGCGGCGCGCCACATCCCTGCGATCATACGGGGTTTTGTTTGCGTCAATTTTAATTATTAAATGAATGTGATTTGGCATTATAATATATGTAAATACGCTGGCATACGGATAATGTTGCGGCAAATTTTCAATTTGCATTTTTAAATATGAGCCTATAGGTGTCAGCACGACATTGTTGCCGGAAGACACCTCTCCAAAATAATGTTGTCTGTTTTTGGTGCAAACCGTTACGAAATATTCACCGCCGCTGTAATCATGCCATCTCGCTCGCGGTGACTTGCGATCCAAGGGTTTCGCAATTGTGTTCTTATTTGTAATTTCAGATTTCATAAATTTGATAATTAGTTAAACAATAAAACACTCTCATCCATAAAAGCGAGAACAAAAATACAAAAAATTTTCATACGCCCAGCCACGAAATGAAAATTTTTACACCTATATATATTAATAAAACATTAGCCATCAGTTTATAGCTCTTAGTATAACACTAATAACTAAAAACCAATGGCTAATCCCTAATGGCTAATAGCTAATGGCTAATAGCTAAATCAACTTCCTCAACATCGTGAAAACACTCTGCTCCGCCGCAGCAAATCTGCCGTCGGCAAAGAACACCTTTTTCATCTTGTCGAAGAGGTTCTGACGGTCAAGCTCGTCCTTGATATACAATGTCTTGCACTCACGTATGGTGTCAAGTCTATCGACGTCGCTGTCCGACTCGAAGCCATTGTATACCTTTACGAACATCTCAGGGTCGGTGTGCGCTCCCATCGCGATAAGCTCCTGCTTCGTGATGTTGAAATCAGCATTCGCCGCAATGAAAAGGCAATACACCTCAAACTCTTCTTTAGAAAGGTTTTTCATTACGCAGTAACCCTTTCCAGCCATTTAACCATGCCGAACATCACCGACATTGAGACGAGGCAGATTGCGAGGAACACGCCCCAACATACCCAGATGTCCCAAGCGTCGTACATGAGAGGTCCGACGAAGATGAAGAGGTTTCCGATAGCTGTCGCACCAAGCCACAAGCCTTGGCACAAGCCCACCATGTGACGCGGAGCCACCTTTGAAACGAATGAAAGTCCGAGAGGTGAGATGAACAACTCAGCGACAGTCAGGAAGAAGTAAGTCACGATAAGCACCCATGGTCCTGATTTTGCGAGACCCTTGGCTGCCATTGTAGCGGCATCCATTGCGCGGAATTCTTCGCCTGAAGGATAGTTGCAGGAGATTGAAAGTATCATCAGGAAGAGGTAAGCCATACCGGCGATGCCCATACCGTAAGCGATCTTACGAGGTGTCGATACGCCTTTGCCTTTTTTAACCAAGAATACGAAAGCTGCCATCACGACAGGTGTCAAAATAATGACATACAATGGGTTGAGAGCTTGCCAAATCTCAGCAGGGAAGAAGTCGGTGACAACGAAGTCGCGTGCCAACAATGTCAGCGACTGGCTGTTCTGATGGAATGAGAGCCAGAAGAAGATGGCAATGCCGAGAACTGCAAACAAAGCGTAGAGACGCTGCTTGATTTCCGTTGCCATAGCGAGTTTTTCTTCTTGTGTGTATTCAATAACTTCTGCCTTCTCTTTCTTTGCCGGCTGTGGGAAAATCTTCTTTGTGCAGAGGAACACCACCAATGAAATCATCATAGCGACCACTGATGCGATGAATGCGTAGTGAACGCCGGTGTTGAACACGTCGATATACTGTGAGCTGAATGTCACGAGGTCTGTCGGTGTTACTGTGCCTTCAACTAATGATTTCGCCATATTCTCTGTGAACTTCTGTGTCTGTTCGCCGTTGGCGAGATATTGATGGCAAAGTGCCGGCATGTCGGCGTTGTAGATGAAGTTGTGAGCCTTCAACCACCAGTTGCGGAGCATAGGAGCCACGAATGGAGCGATGACACCGCCGATGTTGATGAACACGTAGAAAATCTGGAAACCGCTGTCGCGACGGTCTTTAGCCTCTGCCAAAGCCTCCGGACCTTTTTCGGCCGCCTCAGCCTCGAATTTGTCGTACAATTTGCCGACGAGAGCCTGAAGGTTGCCTTTGAACAGACCGTTACCGAATGAGATGCAGAGCAATGCGAAGCATGTGAAGATGAGGATACCCCACCATGCGCCGCCGTTGTCGAGGATGATGCCGTTGGCGTCCTTGCTGAACATAGGGATAGCCAGACCGACATAACCTGCTGCCATGATAATCAAACCCCACTGGATGGTTCTCGGATAGTTCTGAGTACGGTCAGCGATGATACCGCCCACCAAACTCAACACGTAGATTCCGAAATAGAACACTGAGTAGATGATACTCGCGGTCTTGTCCGGCAAACCGAATTTCGACACGAGGAACAACAGAAGGATGGCGTTCATGATGTAATAGCCGAAACGCTCGCCCATGTTGCTCAATGCAGCCGCTATCAATCCCTTCGGATGGTATTTCTTCGCCTGACGGAGATAATACAGCAGGAACGGGATGACAACGATGAGAATACCAATCAAAATCACCAAAGTGCGGTTGGTATTCCACAAATTTAAAATGGATAATGATGTCATAAAATTAAAATTTAGTTATACATTGATTAATTTCTCGTTTTCTTAACTAAAAATCGTACAAAAATAATAAAAAAGTTTTAATGCAAACAAGAAAAATCGTAATTTTGCAATTTAATCTTGAATTTTGAATTTTAAATCTTTGAATTTTTAAATTTGGAATATGGAACTTTCGAGCAAATATAGTCCTCAATCGACCGAAGAGAAATGGTACGAGCACTGGATGAAAAAGAACTATTTTCATTCGACACCTGATGAACGTGAACCTTACACCATCGTGATTCCGCCTCCGAATGTCACAGGCGTGCTTCACATGGGTCACATGCTGAACAACACGATTCAGGACGTCCTCATCCGTCGTGCGCGTATGCAGGGCAAGAACGCATGCTGGGTGCCTGGTACCGACCATGCTTCCATCGCAACAGAAGCAAAAGTCGTGAACAAGCTGGCTCAGCAGGGCATCAAGAAGACCGATATCGGACGCGAGAAATTCCTTGAGCACGCTTGGGATTGGACACATGAACACGGCGGCATCATCCTCAAACAGCTCCGCAAACTCGGTTGCTCCTGCGACTGGGAACGTACCTCGTTCACAATGGATGAGATTCGCTCGAAGAGCGTCATACACGTGTTCTGCGACCTTTATAAAAAAGGCCTCATCTACCGCGGCGTGCGTATGGTCAACTGGGACCCGAAAGCTCTCACAGCGTTGAGCGACGAGGAAGTCATTTATAAAGAGGAACATAGCAAACTTTTCTACCTGAGATATAAGATTGAGGGCGAAAACGGATACGCAGTGGTGGCGACAACACGTCCTGAGACCATCATGGGCGATACCGCCATGTGTATCAACCCGAACGATCCGAAAAATCAGCACCTGAGAGGTAAGAAAGTCATCGTCCCGTTGGTGAACCGCGTGATTCCGGTTATCGAAGATGAATACGTCGACATCGAGTTCGGTACAGGCTGCCTGAAGGTGACTCCGGCTCACGACGTGAACGACTATATGCTCGGTGAGAAACATAACCTCCAGAGTATAAACATCTTCAACGATGATGCTACCATCAGCGAGGCTGCAGGAATGTATGTCGGAATGGACCGTGAGGCAGTGCGCAAGCAGATTGTCATCGACCTCAAGGAAGCCGACTTGCTCGAGAAAGTTGAAGACTATAATAATAAGGTGGGATATTCGGAGCGCACCAACGTCCCGATTGAGCCGAAGCTCTCAATGCAGTGGTTCCTCAAGATGGAACACCTCGCTCAGATTGCGCTGAAGCCTGTCGAGACCGGAGAGATCCAGTTCTATCCTGCGAAATATGTCAACCTTTACCGCCACTGGCTCGAAAACATCAAAGACTGGTGCATCAGCCGTCAACTGTGGTGGGGACATCAGATTCCGGCTTATTACCTGCCTGAAGGCGGCTATGTGGTGGCAGAATCTGACGAAGAAGCACTTAAACTCGCAAAAGAGAAGACTGGCAATAACAACCTCACTATGAGCGACTTACGTCGTGACGGCGACTGCCTCGACACATGGTTCAGCTCATGGTTGTGGCCTCTCTCGTTGTTCAATGGCATTCTCGACCCGAACAACGCCGAATTCAAATATTATTACCCGACCAACGACCTTATCACCGCGCCTGATATCATCTTCTTCTGGGTCGCCAGAATGATTATGGCAGGGGAGGAGTACGAAGGAAAAGTCCCGTTCGGCAACGTCTATTTTACCGGTATCGTTCGCGACAAGCTCGGCCGTAAGATGTCGAAATCGTTGGGCAACTCTCCTGACCCGATTGAACTCATAGAGAACTACGGCGCTGACGGCGTCCGTATGGGAATGCTGCTCTCAGCTCCAGCCGGCAACGATATCTTGTTCGACGTGGCACTCTGCGAGCAGGGACGTAACTTCTGCAACAAGATTTGGAACGCTCTCCGCCTTGTCCGCGGCTGGAATGTCGACGAAAATGCGCCACAGCCTGACACAGCGAAGATGGCAGTGAAATGGTTCGACGCCCGTTACAACCAGGTTCTCGCCGAGATGAACGATAACTTTGACAAATATCGTCTCTCCGATGCCTTGATGGGCGTTTACAAACTCACTTGGGACGACTTCTGCTCGTGGTATCTTGAGATGGTGAAAGCCCCGATGGGACAGGCAATCGATGGCGTGACATACAAAGCTACAGTCACATTCTTTGAAAACCTCATGAAGCTCCTGCATCCGTTCATGCCGTTCATCACCGAGGAGATTTATCATAACCTCGATGAGCGCAATGAAAGCGACGATATAATTATCGCACAGCAGCCGAAGCAGAAAGAGATTGACAATCAGGTGCTTGCACAGTTCGACTTCACCATGGATGTCATCAACAACATCCGTAAGATTCGTGCCGAAAAGAACATTTCGTTCAAAGAGGCTTTGGATTTGGTTGTCATCGACAATGGTACTGCCAATAAGGATTTTGACTGCATCATTGAGAAATTAACTAACGTTAAATCAATAACTTACACAACAGGGAAACCAGCCGACGCATTCGGTTTCCTCGTCCGCTCGAAGGAATACTTCATCCCGGTGACCGACTCTGTTGACACCGAGGCAGAGTTGAAGAAACTCGAAGAGGAACTGAAATATGCTCAAGGTTTCTTGAAATCTGTTGAGGCGAAACTCTCGAATGAGAAGTTCGTTAATGGAGCTCCAGCTGCCGTCGTCGACAAGGAACGCAAGAAAAAAGCCGACGCTGAAGCGAAGATTGCAGTTATCATGCAACAGATGGCAGCAATGAGAAAATAAGCCATTAGGGAATAGCCATTAGCCATTAGTTTTTAGTCGTTAGTAAAATTGCTAATGGCTAATAGCTAGTGGCTAGTGGCTAATGGCTAATGGCTAAATCATTCCTCTTCGACTAAAAACAGCGCTATCTGTTTTATTCCTTGAGCGCCGATAACTAATTGATTGTCAATCTCGGTGCTCTTGCTTGGACCACTTATAATTACGGTTTCAGTAGGTTTGCTGGAGCCGTATTTCTTTTTCAGGAGATGTATGGCGTCTTTCATGCTCGCCACAATCTGACTCGGTGAGGCGTAAACCAACAATGTGTCGGCGTTGGAGTACGCTTTGCGTGACCCGGCGCATCTGTCTGTCACAGCCACGCTTCCGGTTTGCGCTATAAGGCACTCACAGTCAGTGATGCTCACGGTTTTCTTGCGTTTGGTGGTGTAGTCATGACATAATTCAATGCCAGAGTCCTTGAAGATGTTATCCATCTTCTTGCTGGTGGAACATAACGGTTTCCATTGATTCTCAACGATAAACTGCTTCATGGCCTCGAGGAAGTCTTCCTTGCTCTCGAAGTATACGAAGATGCCTCCGTTGTCTTTGAAACGTTCCACAAAGGTGAAGTCAGCCCCGTCTTCCTCTTTAAAAGGTGTCCACGTGTCGACTTGCATGTTCACGTCTTTGAAAAAGTTCTCGTCCTTGGCCATCACGGCTTCACGCACCTTCGCAAGTATCTGCTCTTTGTTGGTGCGCTCACTGAGATTTCCGAACGAGAATATTTTCATGACTATGCGTTATCTTTTTTAGTGAAAGTTCTTTCTTCCTGTTTCCATGGGCGTTCGCCGAAGATAGCCACAAGGTCGTCGGTGAATATCACTTCCTTGTCGATGAGCTTCTCGGCAAGCTGTGTCAGACCTTCCTTGTGCTCGTTGAGGATACGCAAAGCCTCCTGATAAGCGCTTTCGATGAGTTTGCTTACCTCTGCGTCAATCTTCTCTGCTGTCTTCTCGCTGAATGGCTTTGTAAACGCGTAGTCTTGCTGACCTGTTGAGTCATAATAACTTACGTTGCCGATGGTCTCATCGAGGCCGTAGTACATCACCATGGCATGGGCTTGTTTCGACACTTTTTCGAGGTCGTTTAAAGCTCCTGTTGATATCTGTCCGAAGATGATTTGTTCTGCGGCGCGGCCGCCAAGTGTCGCAATCATCTCGTGATACATCTGCTCTTTAGTGGTTATCTGTCTCTCATCCGGCAGGTACCAGGCCGCGCCGAGGGCCTTGCCTCGTGGCACTATCGTGACCTTCACTAAAGGATGAGCATGTTCAAGCATCCAGCTGGTTGTTGCATGTCCTGCCTCGTGAAAAGCTATGACTTTCTTCTCCGACTGTGTGATGACCGAGTTTTTCTTCTCCAATCCGCCTACGATACGGTCGATGGCATCCAAGAAGTCTTGTTTCTCGATGTTTTCTTTGTTTCTACGTGCCGCGATGAGTGCCGCCTCGTTGCACACATTGGCAATATCGGCTCCTGAGAATCCCGGTGTCTGTTTTGCCAAAAACTCCTTGTCGACGTCGTTGCCGAGTTTCAAGCTGCGCATGTGGACCTCAAATATCTCGCGCCTACCGTTCAAATCAGGCAATTCCACGTAAATCTGGCGGTCGAAACGTCCGGCTCGCATCAAAGCTTTATCAAGGATATCGGCGCGGTTGGTTGCTGCCAACACGATGACGCCTGAGTTTGTTCCGAAGCCGTCCATCTCGGTAAGCAGCTGATTCAGAGTGCTTTCACGCTCGTCGTTGCCGCCGCTCATGATGTTTTTGCCACGGGCACGTCCGATGGCATCGATCTCGTCGATGAAGATGATACAAGGTGACTTCTCCTTGGCTTGCTTGAAGAGGTCGCGTACACGTGAGGCACCGACGCCCACGAACATCTCGACGAAGTCGGAGCCTGAGATGCTGAAGAACGGCACGTTAGCCTCACCAGCCACTGACTTGGCAAGTAAAGTCTTACCTGTTCCTGGAGGGCCTACCAGTAAAACGCCTTTCGGGATCTTGCCGCCCAAACGTGTGTATCTCGTAGGATTCTTAAGGAAATCAACGATTTCCATCACTTCTTCCTTGGCTTCTTCGAGTCCTGCCACGTCTTTAAACGTGGTTTTGTTGTCTTTTTCCTGGTCGTAAAGCGTCGCCTTCGACTTGCCTATGCTGAATATCTGGCCTCCACCCATGCCTGAGCCTCCGCCCATCCTGCGCATTACCAGCACCCAGAATCCTATGATGAGCACCAAAGGTAACACCCAACTGATGACCTCCGCACCCCAGTTGTGACGTTCCACAGGGATGACTTCAATAGGGTTAGCAAGACCTTGCTGTGCCTCGTCAACCTTGGTGTACAAGCGGTCTTCCGACACTTTGAGTATATAGTTCGGTGACTTTCCGAACGATTGCTGTCGCTCGTTAGGGAAATATTTGCGGATTCCCTGCTCGTTGAGGTAAATCTCCGCTGTCTTGCCGTTCACAAGCTCTATCTTCTCAATGTCCTGTTCTCTCAACATCTTGGAAAGCTCTGTCATCGTGGTCGTCTTGGTGCTGCCGGTGTTGCCGAACACTATCGATCCAATGAAAAACGCTATCAGGATGATGTAAACCCAATAAAAACCTATTTTTTTCTTCGGTTTGTTATTCTGATTCTGCAAATTGTTATTATCCATCTTATCTTTTTTATCCTTCTAATCCTTCTTATCCTTTATTGTCTCAGTCTTCGTAGACATGTTTCTCCGCGTCAGCCCATAAATCTTCCAATTTGAAGAAGTCGCGCTTCTCTGCCAGAAATACATGCACAACTACGTCAACGTAATCCAACAAAATCCATTCCGAATTTTCAAAGCCCTCCTCGTGATAGACGTGTACGTGAAGCTTGTTGCGGACGTTGTCGATGATTTTCTCCGCTATGGCGTTCACCTGTGTCTTCGACTGGGCATGGCAAATCACAAAATAATCAGTTACTGCTGACTGTAACTCTTTCATATTCAATGATGTAACGTTTTGTGCCTTTGCCTCTAACATGGTCTCAACGATGGTATTTAAGACCTCTTCTGTATTGTCGTTTTCGTGTCTAATTCTCATAAATTGCAAAATTTTTGCAAAGATAGTCAATAAATTTGATAAATATTATTATTTTTGTATTTTTAATTGAAAAGGTGATGAAAATTTTAAGTTTTGATGAACTGAGCTCGACAAATGTCTGGTTGTATGACAAAATTTCCGAAAAAAATGACATTTCGGGCACGGTTGTCGTGGCGGCTCATCAAACTGCAGGCAGGGGTATGGATAAAAACCGCTGGGAGAGTGAGGCCGGAAAGAATCTGTTGTTTAGTATCGCATTGAATGTCAATTTCTTAGAAGCTGAAAACCAATTCACAATATCGCAGGCCGTGTCGGTCGCAATAGTTGATGTGTTGTCTCAATTTATTGATAATCAACAACTTTTCATCAAATGGCCTAACGATATCTATTTCGGCGATAAGAAACTTGCAGGAATGCTGATTCAAAACACCGTCGAAGGCCGCATGATGGGAACTTCTATCATTGGTATCGGCTTGAATGTCAATCAAATGGAGTTTTCAAAAGACATTCCGAACCCGATTTCTTTAAAAATGATTTTAGGTAAGGATTTTGATTTGGAAAATCTCGAAAATCCCGACAATCTGTTAAATCTATTGCTTTCTGGCATAAAATCTTCCGTTGAAAGCCTGCGTTCTTTAGAAAATCGAATTGAAATCAACAGGAAATATATCTCGAAGTCGTATCGTTTTGGAATTTGGTCGGAGTATTTTTATCAAAATCAAGTTAAATTATTGATTATCAATGGTTTTGATAAATACGGACGACTCCTTCTTCATGACAAAGAAGGAGTCGAAATCGTGTGTGACGTTAAAGAGTTACAGTTTTTTCCGCCATCATGTTGACGAGGTTCTGAAGCGGACGTTTAGCCATCATCGCCATCAGAGGGTTCATCTCGGCGTCAATCTCGTACATCACGCGGCAGTTGTTGCCCAATCCTGCGATTTTAATGTTCAGAATGAACGGAAACGGCACCTTTCCGACGGGTACAAGTTGCACTAAACTGTATGTAATTCTTTGGCTTACGCGGAGGGCGATGCTGCCCATGCCTTGCACAGTGAACGATAGGTTGTCTTCGTTGGCATTCACGTTGATCGCCTGCTCCGGAAGTAAGGCCGGGATGTTGCGCATGTCGCTGACGACGGCAAAGAAATCCTGCTCGCTCTTGCTATTGTCTACGTATTGAGATTGTATTATCATATTGATTATTTTTGATGTGCGTCAGACCATGCTTGTGGACTCTTTCTCCATTCCATCAGGCTGTGCATCTGGTCGTCGCTAACGTAGTTTTCTTCAACGGCTTTCTTTATCAAAGCCTCGTAATTGCTGATGGTCACGAGGTCGCAGTCGGCTTTCTTGAATGCCTCGGCAGCGGCGTCAAGTTGGTAGGTGAAGATTGCCATCATTCCCTTCACTTTAGCGCCTTTCTCGCGCAGTGCCTCGACAGCTGCAAGGCTTGATTTTCCTGTGGAAACGAGGTCTTCAACAACGACTACCGACGCTCCTTGTGGGACGATGCCTTCAACCTGGTTGTTGAGTCCGTGCGACTTGGCCTCTGAACGCACGTAGCAGAACGGGAGACCGAGTTCCTGAGCCACCAAAGCACCTTGTGGAATGCCTCCGGTAGCAACGCCGGCGATGATGTCAGGCTTGCCGTAACGCTCCACGCACATCTTTACGAAAGCCTCGCGGATGAACGTTCTGATGTTCGGATACGACAAAGTTATGCGGTTGTCACAGTAAATCGGTGACTTTAATCCACTCGCCCATGTAAAAGGACTTGCAGGATTCAATTTTATTGCTTTAATTTGCAGCAGGAAATTCGCTAATGCTAAAGCGGTCTCTTGTTCGTTCATATTTAACTAAATTTTTGTGCAAATGTACAGACTTTTTTGTAATAATCGGATGTTGTCGGCAAATAATTTTTGCGAAAAATTGTTATCTGTTGATAATAAATGTGTTAAAAATTGTGACGATTTAGTCGCAAAAATCAAGAATTGGCTCGAGGATGAGACAATGGAAAACCTCGATTTGGGCGATGTCAACGGTGAAAATCTCGCTTTCGCAATAAAAAACATGTTCCGTCAGGCACCGGCTGCTGGCGGAGTGGTAATCATTGATAATCAATTTGTTGCGATTGAAAGGAATGGCATCCCCGATCTTCCTAAAGGGCATATAGAGAAAGGTGAAAGCCCTGAGGTCGCCGCTTTGCGCGAAGTGGAGGAGGAGACGGGCATCACGAACCTTGAGATAATAAAAGAATTACCTGCGACGTGGCACTGTTATCTTCTTGACAATCAGTGGACTATCAAGAAGACGAGCTGGTATCTGATGAAAACCGACTCCGGAATGAAGAATATACCTCAAACCGAAGAAGGGATTTCTAAAGTGTATCTCGTTGACAAACAAGGTGTTAATGACTTTGAAAAAAACACGTTCGCGTCATTGAAAACCTTGGTGCCGTTCATTATTCCCGTCATGTAAAAAATCATTGCGCCAATCAAAATTTTTTGTATTTTTGTAAGTTTA
>JAGCFU010000057.1 GCA_017649945.1 Bacteroidales bacterium
CCACAAGATCATGAACGACATTTATGACATGTGCGTTGAGTATGGTAAACAGGCTGACGGTACTATCAACTACGTGAAGGGCGCCAACATCGCCGGCTTCATGCGCGTTGCAAAAGCTATGTTAGCTCAGGGTATCATCTAATCGGTTTTCCGATTTGAAAATTTGTGGAGACGCACGTCAGTGCGTCTCCACTTTTTTTGTATATTTGCACAAAATTTTTCGATGTCAACCTTCGACGAAATATTATCACAAAACGAGTTCAGCCACGATGACCTGAAAATTCTCCTTGCCGCGGAAGGCGAGGAGATGTCACGTCTTTTCGACAAAGCGCTGAAGACGAAACTCAAATATCTCGACAACTATGTCCATCTGCGCGGACTCATTGAATATAGCAATAAATGCTCAAAATACTGCCTCTACTGCGGCGTGAGAAGCAAAAACACCAAGGTGGAGCGTTACACTCTAAGCGACGACGAAGTGCTCGAATGCGCACATCTGGCTCATAAACTGGGCTACGGCTCCGTGGCTATCCAAAGCGGCGAACGCGACGATAAGGAATTCGTCGATAAAATCGAATATCTCGTCAAGGAAATAAAGAAAATCGACAACGGAAGCCTCGGAATCACGCTGTCGTTGGGTGAGCAGACCGAAGAGACGTATCGCCGTTGGTTCGAAGCAGGCGCACACCGTTATCTGTTGCGAATTGAGTCCTCAACAGAAGACCTTTATTATAAGATTCATCCAAAAGATAAAAAACACGATTTTCACAAACGTCTCGAGTGCATTGACACATTGTTGCGTCTCGGCTATCAAACAGGTACCGGTGTCATGGTAGGCCTTCCTTTCCAAACTTTGGATAACCTTGCCGATGACTTACTTTTCTTCAAGAAAAAAGACGTCGCAATGGTTGGAATGGGGCCTTTTATTCCGCATCCCGATACACCTCTTTATGAATATAAAGACCAGATTCCATCGGCAAAAGACCGCATGAATCTCACTTTGAAGATGATTGCCGTTTTGCGCCTGATGATGCCTGAAATCAATATGGTGGCGGCAACAGCCAACCAGACCGTCGACCCACTTGGACGAGAGAAAGCCATCATGGTGGGGGCTAACGTCATCATGCCTAACCTCACACCGAATGAGTTTCGCGAGAATTATTTGATTTATCCTGATAAGGCTTGCGTCAAAGACAAGCCCGACCAATGTCAAACATGCCTCGACATTCGCATGGAATCGATAGGGCATAAGGTTTTATACAATGCTTGGGGTGACTCGAAGGCGTTTACGCGTAAACATACAGCATAACTTTTGTGGAAGTTAACCATTATATGGTATTAATAGCTGAAAAATCCCAATAAATGGTGATGATTAGTGTGCAGTGATGGATGTACTTTTGCAAAAGTTTATTATTGTTTAATTTTAAAAAATTATTGTATGAAATTATTAAAAATAAAGTTGCTATTTGTGTTGTTGGTTGCAGGTTTCGCAGCAGCGGCACAGGTCACCGACGCAAATATTTTCGGTCACGTTATCGATAAAAACACTCAAGAGCATTTGCCTTATGTCAATGTTGTGATTAAAGGTACTACGAAAGGAGCTTTAACTGACGAAAGCGGTCACTTTTTCATTACAAATTTATCGGAAGGTAAACATGTGGTTGTGGCGTCTTGCGTCGGTTATAAATCAGTCAGCACCGAAATCTTTATCAAAAAAGGTGAAAGTAAGGAACTGAATTTTGAAATTGAGATTGACGTGCAACTGATGAAAGATGTTGTCGTCTCGGCAAGTCGTGTAGAAGTGAACAGACGTGAAGCCGCAGTTGTTGTTAATGTTTTGAATCCCAAGACTTTTGAAAGCGTTAATGCTGTAAATCTTGCTGAAGGCTTGAACTATCAGCCGGGGTTGAGGGTTGAGAACACTTGTCAGAATTGTGGCACTAACCAGGTGAGAATCAACGGATTGGAGGGAAAATATTCGCAAATTCTTATTGACAGCCGTCCTGTTTTCAGCGCGTTGGCCGGTGTTTATGGTCTCGAACAGATTCCTGTCTCGATGATTGACCGTGTCGAGGTGATTCGTGGTGGCGGCTCAGCTTTGTTTGGCGCCAATGCAATCGGTGGTGTCGTCAATATCATCACTCGTGAGCCGATAAAGAATTCCCTTGAGGTTTCTCATACTGCAAAACTTATTGGCGGTGAATCGTGGGATAACCTCAGCTCGTTCAATGCAGCGTTGGTGGCGAGCGATTTCAAGGCCGGTGCTTATATCTTCGGAACGTCGCACAACCGTCAGGGTTATGACCATGATGGAGACGGCTTCACTGAACTTGGCAAACAGAAGGGGATGAGCATAGGCACTCGCGCGTTCTATAAATTCGGAAAGGGCTCTAAACTGACGCTTGAATATCACAGCCTGTATGAGTTCCGTCGCGGTGGTGACAGCATCGACTTGCAACCGCATCTGTGTCTGGTGGCCGAACAAGCCGAACATCATGTGAACGGCGGTGGCCTGACCTATGATTTCCTTAGCAAGGATACACGTTTTCATTATTCGGCATTTGTTTCATTGCAGGATATCAACCGTAACACATATTATGGAACGCAATGTGACTTGAATGCATACGGCACTTCTACGGATTTCAGCTCGGTGCTTGGAACGCAGGTGTCATATAATTTCGATAGATTTATTTTCATGCCTTCGACCTTGGTTGCAGGTGCCGAATGGGCGACAAATCATCTCGTCGACGAACAGCCTGCATATAATCGTGTCGTTGACCAGGATGCTGATGTGGCGAGCGCATTTCTGCAGAATGAATGGAAAAACTCAAAGATGGGTTTTCTTGTGGGACTCCGTGCCGATAAACACAGCCTTATGGAAGACCCTGTTTTCAGTCCGCGTACTAACATCAGGTTGCTTGTCGCGCCTTCAGTTACCACGAGACTGAGCTACTCTTCGGGTTTCCGGGCACCGCAAGCATTTGACGAAGATTTGCATATCATGGCGGTAGGAGGTGAGGTGACACTCATCACACTGAGTCCAAGCCTTAAGCCGGAATATAGCCACAGTGTCAGCGGCTCGGTGAGTTGGGAACGTTATTTTGGAACTTATGACTTTGATTTGTTGGTTGAAGGCTTCTATACCATGCTAAATGATGTCTTTGTGCTCCGTCCGAAAGGTGTTGACCCTCAAGGGAATATACTGTTGGAACGTTGCAACGGTTCCGGAGCGCATGTCGGCGGCGTGAATGTCGAGGCTCAACTTAAGCGCAATGATTTCGCATTGCAGGTCGGCTACACATGGCAGCAGAGCCGCTACAACGAGCCTGAACAATGGAGTGAAGACCCTGATGTCAAGCCGCAATACCGTATGTTCCGCACACCAGACCATTACGGATATATCTCAACACAATGTCCTATCACGGAGCGTTTCAAGACTTCACTGTCAGCGGTGTATACTGGTCCTATGCTTGTGCAGCATTTCGCCGGTTATGTTGAAAAAGACTGTGAAAAAGAGACGCCGTCATTCTTTGATGTCGGAATTAAACTCACTTACGACATCCCGTTGTGCCTTGGAACAAATCTGCAGTTAAACGGTGGCGTGCAGAATATCTTTGACAGCTATCAAAACGATTTCGACAAAGGCGCCTTGCGCGACGCCGGCTACATTTACGGACCTACATTCCCACGCACTTATTTTGTTGGGTTGAAACTTAGTTTGTAAATAAAAAAAAGGTGGCTGCTCATCACAGCCACCCCAACATCATTCATTATATAATCCAAATTGAAGTAAAATCTTCTTTTTAAGCCATTGGCCAATAGTCGTTAGCCATTAGCTTTGTTCTTTCGCAAAATTCCTAATGGCTAATACCTAATGGCTAGAAATACAAGTCTCTTTCCCCTTGCTTGATTCTCTCAATGCGCTTTTTGAGTTCATCGAGGAACTGCGGGTCGACGTTCTTGAAGTTGTTTTCGATGGTTTTCCAGCCTTTTGCGGCGACTTCCGGTGTTGCGTAGTCCACCAGGTACTCGGATAAGGTGAGGATGGCGTTTGGTGTGCAGTAACGTTTGATGAAGCCTGGTACGCTGAACTCCATGAAATGCTCGCCGGTTCTGCCCAAACGATAGCATGCGGTGCAGAAGCTCGGGATGAAGTCGTGGTCGAGGAGCTTGTCGATGATCTCGCCCAAGGAGCGGTCGTCGCCGATCTTGAACTGCTCGCGGTGCAGGTTCTGGTCTTCCTGCTTGTCGCTGTTTTTCTCTTCTTCCTCGTGGTGATATTTGTAGTCGCCAATCTGCAGGTTGGTGCCGCCGTCGATTTGTGAGATGCCGTATTCAATAGCTTTTGCGCGGAAATCGGCGTCCTCACGTGCTGTCAGAATCATGCCGGTGTAAGGCACTGCCAGACGGAAGATGGCGATAATTTTCTCAAATGTGTCGTCGTCAACAAAATATTTCTTGTCGATGCTCAAGCCCGATGCGTCTTTGATACGAGGGAACGAGATGGTGTGCGGTCCCACGTTGAAGCAAGCCTCGAGGTGGTTGGTGTGACGAATCATTGCCAACACCTCATAACGCCAGTCGTACAAGCCGAAGAGGATGCCGAGGCCGTTGTCGTCGATGCCAGCCTGCTGGGCGCGGTCCATGGCGGTCAGACGGTAGTTGTAATCGCCTTTCTTGGTGTTAATCGGGTGATATTCGTTGTAAATCTCAGGGCAGTATGTCTCCTGGAAGATCTGATATGTTCCGATGCCCGCCTCTTTCACTGTGCGGAAGCCTTCAACATCCAATGGAGCTGCGTTGATGTTCACGCGGCGGATGCTGCCTTTGCCTTTCTTGGTGGCGTATGTCACTTTCACGGTGTGGGCGATATACTCCGGTGAGTATTTCGGTGACTCGCCATAGACCAAGATGAGTCGTTTCTGTCCGTCGTCTTCCAGAGCCTCCACGTTGCGAACGAGTTCTTCGTCGGTGAGGGTGGTGCGGATCTGCTCTTTGTTCGATGAGCGGAAGCCGCAGTAGCTGCAGTTGTTTACGCAATAGTTACCCACATATAGAGGGGCGAATAGCACGATGCGGTTGCCGTAGATGCGGCGTTTCAACTCACGGGCGCCTTCCTTGATTTCTTCGACGAGCTTAGGGTCGGTGGTGTTAATGAGCACCGCTGTCTCTTCCATCGTCAGGCGGTTTTTCGCCAATGATTTCTCGATTATTTCGTGCACGCGCTCTGGTGTGCTCTTGGTGTTGTCGATGTAGTCCCAAATCTCTTCCGATGAGATGAACGGGCGGTTAGGCTCGTCTGGGATGCGACATTTTTCCGGATGAAATTGCATATTTTTAGCTTTTTATTTGTTATTTTTCCTTTTAAAACAACAAAATCCAGCTGAGAAAAGAAGTGTTTCAATTCCCTTGCCGTCGGATTTTTACCTCTTCCGGCTCTGACTTTTTATTCGTAAAGCCCTTAGCCTCAATAACTTATCTCGACTTTAGGTTATCTACAAACTATTGTTGGTTGGTTTTGCAAATATACTCTTTTTTTTAATTAAAAAAATATCTTTTTAAAAAAAGTCTAACGGCTAATGGCTAACGGCTAACGGCTGAAGTAACTCTTTCGAAAATGCCGTTCATGTAGGCTATTGCCATGCCGTAGTTGCTGATCGGGATGCCGTTTTCTACTGCCATGTTTGTGCGGTTGATGAGCTGTTTGCGTGTTGCCATGCAGCCGCCGCATTGTATCGCCATCGCGTATTGACGGATATTTTCGATAGGAGTGAGGCCTGAAAGATATGTGAATTCGATGTTCTTTCCTGTGAACTTCCTGATGAGATTCGGAAGTTTCACACGTCCGATGTCGCCGCAGCTTATCTCGTGGGTGCACGATTCGAGCATTAGGATTTTGTCGCCGTCTTTGAGGTTCGACAGGTGAGGGGTGCCCTTCAGATAATTCTCGAAATCGCCTCTCAGTCGGGCCAGAATGATGCTGAAGC
>JAGCFU010000008.1 GCA_017649945.1 Bacteroidales bacterium
CGCGCCGAAAGCCTGATTGGTGAACAATGATGTTCCGCTTTCACGTTTGCCATAAGCGTCGTGTTCATAACCATTAAAGAATCTATCATTTTGAGCATATGTGCCAATTGTCGCAAACATTATCAGTAAAAGTAGTATTTTCCTTGTATTTTTTATCATTTAATTCGTTTTTTAGTTATCAATAAAAAGTGAACTTTGTTGTTTCAAATCGTATCGTTCGGACATTCCTTAGCCGGTACAATTGACACAACAAAGTTCACTTATTAACTCTTTGTCAAAACTTTCCCGGGATGATTTATGAAAGTGTCGAGATTTCAGAAATCCAAGAAACGTCATTGATTATGTTATTCTCTTGCGCTTTTAGCGCGGTTTCTCCATAGGCAATTCTTTTTTCATTATTAACATGACATAAAAATAGCGTGGCGCTCTGTATTTTGATTCGGATTCCTGAGGCTCTCGACTGCCCAACCATCCCTAATCAAAACAAGCAAAGTCCACGCATCGTCGTAGATCTGTCACATAGTCTTCAGTAGTGGGTGGCTTCTCAAATTGTCGAGATTTCAGGAGTCCTCCTGCCAAGGCTACTTAACGTGTTTTATCTCATTTATTGTTTTATTCTATATTTAATCTATTTTATTCAGTTTGCAAAATTACAATTTTTTTTGATATATGCAAGTTTTTTTTGAAATTATTCGTTGATATTCCTAACCGAAACCCCGTTTTTGAAGTTTTCGAGGCCTTCTTTGAGGAACTGGACGAAACCGTCTTTGTCGAGGTTATAGGCGCGAGGCTCGTGCAGTAGCTCGCCATTGTGGCCCATGAGACAATAATATGGCTGAGCATTGGTACCGAATTTCGAGATCTGGAAGTCGGCATATTTGCGGCCTATTGTCTTCTTCATCTTACCATCACCACCTTTAACCCATTCTTCTTCCGGAAGTTTGGTCTTATCGTCGACGTAAAGCGCCACTATGATAAAGTCGTCACGCAACATCTTAAGGACGCGCGGATCACTCCAAACGTTGGCCTCCATCTCACGGCAGTTGACGCATCCGTGACCGGTGAAATCGACGTAAAGCGGCTTGTTCTGAGCTTTCGCGCAAGCTAATGCCTGCTCATAATCGAAGTAGCCTTTCAGTCCGTGAGGCAAATGGAAGATATCGTTGAAACGTGGTGACTCGCAGAGCTCAGTATTTGTTTGAGCCACATTTTGCTGGGCTTGAGCTGCAGGAGCAGCCTTCATATTCTGCTGGATATATTCGATAACCTTGTCAGCATTCTCCTGATTGATACGTTTGAGGTCGAAATCGAGGGTCTGTTGTGGTGGTAGATAGCCTGAGAGAGCCTTAAGAGGTGCACCCCACATGCCAGGGATCATATAAACCACGAATGTAAAGGTTATGATACTCAATATCAAACGGCCGACACCGATATGCTCGACCGGGTCGTCGTTTTTAAACTTGATTTTGCCCAAAAGGTAGAAGCCGAGCATTGCGAAGCACACTATCCAGATGCCGAGATAGACCTCGCGGTCGAGCAGATGCCAGTGGTATGTCTGGTCGGCGACGCTCAAGAACTTGAATCCTAGTGCGACCTCGACGAAGCCGAGGATGACCTTCACTGTGTTGAGCCAGCCACCGCTCTTTGGCAGATTTTTCAGCATCGACGGGAACATCGCAAAGAGTGCGAACGGCAATGCAAATGTCACTGCATAGCAGAACATGGTGAGAATCGGGGTCCAGAACTCACCAGATGTTGACTTAATCAACACGGTACCGACGATAGGTCCGGTGCAGGCGAATGAAACGAGCACCAAAGTCAGAGCCATGAAGAAAACGCCGGCAAGACCTTTCTTATCAGAGTTGGCATCAGATTTGTTGACGATGCTGCTTGGGAGCACTATTTCGAAGGCTCCGAAGAACGATGCCGCAAACACCATGAACACTAAGAAGAAGATGATATTCGGGAGCCAATGTGTTGACAACCAGTTGAATATGTCACCAGTAACGCTGTCGCCACCAAAAATCCATGTCACCATAATGATTACTGCGATAGGCAAGGTGTAAAGCAACACTATGAAAATGAAATACATAATGGCTTTGAAGCGACCAGCGGCTTTGTTTTCGCTGCCATGAAGGAAAAACGACACTGTCATCGGGATCATAGGGAATACGCATGGTGTGAGCAGTGCCGCCAAGCCCCAGAGGATAGCCTGCAAAATCATTGAAAGGAGACTGTCACCTTCATTTGCCTGAGCATCAGCATTAGAGATAGCTGTATTATTAAGGTTTATATCAAATTCCACCTGTGTCGGAGGCAGGCACTGTCCCTCATTGCAAACCATATATTCCAGTTCGCCTTTCACTGTAACAGGTTCTTTTCCAAGGACTTTCACCTTTTGGGTAAATATAGCCTCTTTCTCAAAATAACGCAGTTCCATATCGAAGAATGGATCGTGGATAACAATCGCATCGCCTTCTGTTACTTCACCAACTCTTTGATAATTCGCGTCTTCAGTGAATATAAACGACGTCGGAATAGGGCCGATGCCATCGATATTTTGCGAATAGACATGCCATCCGGCTTCGATATCTGCCTTGAAAATGACGTTGAATTCGTTATTTCCCAGCGCTTCGGTTGAGAAGCTCCACTGAACCGGGTCGTAAATCTGGCCCAACGAGGTAAAAGGCACTATAAATGCAATAATTAAAGCGAAAAACAAATTAAGTTTTTTCATAGTTGATTGATTGTCAATGATTTAATTTCAAAACTCGTATTTACAATACAAGCTACAAAGATATGAAATATTTTTTTATTCTCCAAATTTTATTTGATAAATAGTTTTGGTCTTGTCGGTGATTTTAAATCTGTCGTCGATGCGATGGCCGACAATCCAGACAATCTGACCGTCGTTGTCAACCAAAATAAGGGTTGTTTTCTTTTGAAAAGTCGTAAAATTATTGTCGTTAAAGAAATCAGACACAAGTTTTGTGCCGTGCATCCCAAGAGGACGGAAACGGTCGCCTTGCTGCCAAAAACGGGTTCGGAGAGGCAATTTTAAAGTATCATAATCAAGCTGAGCGATATTCGGATTATCCGTTATCAGCAGTGACAAGGCATTCGTTGTCTGTACTGGTTGCATCGTCAGCTGTTGGGACAAGGCATGCATTGTCCGCACGGGATCGATAGGGAAAATGTCGACCGATTCTTTTTCAACAACTAATTGATAATCATTAGAATAAAATTCTTTTCCAGGTTCACCGCCAAGAGATGCAAAAATTGACTCTGATTGTGAATAAGAGAAGCCATAATCACGAATCCACTCGAAAAGGAGCTGGCGGTCGAAATGACGTTTAGGAATTGAGTGCAAGACGCCGTCGATTTTCTCGATTTGAGATATCTTTTCCTTCAAAAGTTCCCTATATAATTGATTTTCAGAGGCTAAATAATTGACTGATTCAAGGATTTTCTCACGCGTTTCAGGTTTGATTGAGTCGAGCACCGGCATCAGTTCATGACGGATTTTATTGCGAAGGTAAACAGTGTCATTATTGGTACTGTCTTCGCACCATTGGATGCCGTTTTCAACAGCAAAATTCTTAATATCTTCGCGTAAAGCCCATAGTAAAGGCCTGATATACATGCCGTTGCGAGGTTGCATAGCTTTCAGTCCCTTGATTCCAGAGCCACGCAAAAGGTTGATAAAAAACGTCTCAATTTGGTCGTCAGCGTGATGTGCGAGAGCTAACTTATCGAAGCCGGAACCAAGCAGTTCATCAAACCAGGCATAACGCAGTTCGCGGGCTGCCATCTCCACGGAAACCTTATTGTTTTCAACAAAATCCATGGTGTCGAACTGCTTAACAAAGAGCTTCACTCCTACCCTCTCGGCGTAGTCACGGACAAACTGTTCGTCACCATCAGATTCGGCTCCACGCAAATGAAAATTGCAGTGTGCAAAAGCGATATCGTATCCTTCACGTCTCAATAATTCCGCAAGCACCATAGAGTCGACGCCACCACTCAAAGCAACGAGGATTCGGTCACCTTTATTAATAAGGTGGTTGTCGTTAATGTATTTGCGGAATTTTTCTAACATTAGAAATACAAATAAACAAGTAAAAATCCGATGCCGAGGCCGACGACGGTGCATATGGCATACCACATCAGCTTGCTCCATGGCGATGCGTCGGGTTCGAGAGATTGTTCTATCTTTTTCTTCGGGATGACGTCACCGACAAAAACCTCGTCTTTCTCAACATTTTCAATGGCTTCAGAGAGCGCCGGCTCCATGAAAACGAGTTCGGAATTTTTGATTTTATGCGCCTTTCCACGGAAATAATAGTCAACGCAATAGTTGTTTTCCAACAAGATTATAACACCAGTATTATCATCATCAGTTGCTTTCGCCACAATCTTCGCGCGACGGCCGTAATTCTGTTTCAGAAGAATCTCATTGTCATCGACAGTCAGATATGCCACGACAGGCTCGGCGTCCTGCACTTCTTTCACCGCCGAAGTCAGATAGATTACAAGAAGACTCACAGCCAAAGTGCTCAAATCATCGTGCAAGCCGATAATCACCTGATCCTCAGCGAGTTCATAAAACCAAAAATTCACTTCCGGGTTAAAAGAATGTGGATACAGTTTGATCCATTCTTTAACCAAACCGATGACTTCGTCTTTTTGTAAGCCTTTAACTTTAATATAATCCATTTAACTAATTATTTAAGATTTCTCCACTCCGTTTCACTTCGGTCGAAATGACGGTAATGATTATTTCACTTCGGACGAGATGACGATGAGGAAGTTTTCCTTTTATGTTGAATTTTTTCTACTGAGAAACCGAATTTGCCTATTTTTTCGCCTAAAGTGTAATATTTCCCGTGTGAATATGTTATCAGTTCCGCCTGATTCAGTTGGAACAGTCCCGTGCTCGGGTCGAAATATTTCTCGTCGCCATGAACGGCGGCTATTTCTGCCATAAACATGTCATGCGAGCCTAACTCCTTGATATCAACCACTTTGCACTCGATATTTACTGGCGATTCAGCTATCATAGGAGCTTTGACCACCTCGGCCTGCTCAGGCGTGAGATGCATCTCTTTGAACTTGTTGTGATCTCTTCCAGAGCGTACGCCGCACCAGTCGGTGGCTTTTGCGAGGGCTTCAGTGGTAAGATTTATAACAAACTCTTTGTTTTTCGATATTATCGCATGCGAATGACGCTCTTTTCTCACCGAGATGTAGCACATCGGCGGGTCGGAGCACAAGATGCCCGTCCATGCCACCGTGATGATGTTATAGTTCTCGGGGCTGTCGCCGCACGAGACCATCACCACCGGCAGTGGATAAAGCATTGTTCCGGGTTTAAAACTTCTTTTCATGTTGCAAAAATAAAAAAAATCCCGCCATGAAGACGGGATTTTTTCATTTTTTGTTAGGACGTACGTCCCTACATTATGTAATATCCCATGTTGTACCGCTGTTCAGCAAGTCGTCGATGGTCTTGATGTTCGACTTGGCTGATTCGCGTTCGATGACGTCGGTGAGGCAGTCGTCGTAAGTCGGAGCATCCACGTTGCGGATAACGCCGATAGCGATTGGGAACGCAGGAGGCATCATATGGGCGAGCATCATGTGGATACCTGTAGTTTCCTCCTTCTCGTCGTGGACGAGGATATCCTTTTCTGTGATGCCGTTTTCGCCGATTGTGACGACTTCGAGTTTGTTTCCGTTAAGGCGCAGACCTTTGTTTCTATCCTTACCGAAGATGAGAGGTTTGCCGTGTTCGCACTTCACCTGCATATCGTCGCGGACGTCCTTGCCTGTAATGTTTTCGTGAACGCCGTTCGAGAAAATCATACAGTTCTGGAGCACCTCGATGACTGACATACCGTCGTGATTCTTAGCTCTCAAGCAGATGTCGGTGAGTTCCTTTGTGTTGACATCAACGCCACGGGCGAAGAACTTGCCGCCAGCGCCGATGACGAGTTCACCGACGTTGAATGGGTCTTCGTAAGTACCTTGTGGAGATGTCTTTGTGACTGTGCCACGGAATGTACATGGTGAGAACTGGCCTTTTGTCATACCGTAGATACGGTTGTTGAACAGAAGGAGGTTCATGTCCATGTTACGGCGGACAGCGTGGATGAAGTGGTTACCACCGATAGCTGTGCAGTCGCCGTCACCAGAGACAACCCATACTGAGAGGTTAGGATTTGCGAGCTTCACACCTGTTGCGATAGCGCAAGCGCGGCCGTGGATGCTGTGGAATCCATAAGTGTTCATATAGTGCGGGAAACGTGATGAGCAGCCGATACCGGAAACGACGCAGATGTCTTCTTTCTTCTTACCGAGCTGTGGGAACACGTCCTGTAAAACTTTCAAAATAGCGTGGTCACCGCAGCCGGGGCACCATTTCACTATCTGATCGCAAACGAAATCTTCTTTAGTAAGATTAACAACCTGATTATTTAAATTTGTGTTTTCCATGGTAATCTTATTTTAAAAGGTCATTAAACTTATTTTCTAACTCTGCTGTGAGGAATGGGAGACCCTGAATCTTGTTGTATTGTTCATACTTGAAGTCAGGCATCTTCTCTCTGAGGTAGTTCACGAACTGACCGTTGTTGTTCTCACAGACGACGATTTTCTTATGACCGCTCAAAACCTTTGCTGTGTTCTTTGGCAGAGGCATGATGTGGCGGAAGTGTGCGTGAGCGACTGACTTGCCTTCTTCGAGCATTTTCTCGACGACTGAGAGGACAACGCCGTATGTGCCGCCCCAGCTCACCACGAGGAGGTCAGCGTTAGGGTCACCGACGATTTCCTGTTCAGGGATGAAGTTGGCGACGCGCTGCACTTTCTCTTCACGAAGCTCTGTCATGAGCTGGTGGTTCTTCGGGTCGAGTGAGAGGTTACCAGAACCGTTGGCCTTTTCAAGACCGCTGATACGGTGACGCAAACCTTCTGTTCCTGGGAGAGCCCACTGACGGCTGAGTTTTGCCTCGTCACGTTTGTATGGTTGATATTCAGGATCGTTTGCCTTTGCGATTGGCGGTACGATAGCCGGGAGATCAGCGACTCTTGGGATGCGGAGGATCTCAGAACCATTGCCGAGAGCTCCTTCTGTAAGGAGGATGACAGGTGTCATGTGCTCCATAGCGAGCTTAGCGGCTTCGTATGCTGAGTAGAAGCAGTCTGATGAGCTGCGTGCTGCCAAGACGATAAGAGGAGCGTCACCATTACGTCCGTAGATGGCCTGCATGAGGTCGCTCTGCTCTGACTTGGTTGGGAGACCTGTCGAAGGACCGCCACGCTGTACGTCGACGACGACGAGAGGAAGCTCTGTCATCACGGCGAGACCGAGGGCTTCTGACTTCAATGAAAGACCAGGACCTGATGTTGTGGTCACTGCCAAGCAGCCAGCGAATGATGCGCCGAGTGATGAGCAGATACCTGCAATCTCATCTTCAGCCTGGAAGGCCTTGACTTTCAAGTTCTTGTATTTCACCAACTCTGCGAGGATATCTGTAGCAGGAGTGATAGGATATGAACCGCAGAAAATCTGACGGCCTGAACGCTCTGCTGCAGCCATCAAACCCCATGCTGTAGCAACGTTACCTGTGATGTCACGGTATTTGCCCTTAGCGAGGTTTGCAGGTTCGATACGATATGTGTTGGCGAAAATTTCCATTGTGTCAGCGTAGCTGTAACCTGCTGCTACTACAGTCTGGTTAGCCTTGATGACATCCGGTTTGTTTTTGAATTTTGTATTGAAATATCCGTTCAACATGGTGATGTCGCGGTTGAAGAGGTACATCACGATGCCGAGAGCGAACATGTTCTTTGACTTGAGCATTGCCTTGCGGTCCCAACCGAAGTCTTTCAAAGCCTCGAGTGTCATTGAAGTGATAGGAGCTTTGACGACTTTATACAGGCTGAGGGTGTCATCCTGAGTCGGGTCTGATGTATAACCGGCTTTTTCGAGAGCCTTGTCGTTCATCGAGTCGACGTCGAAGATGATTGTTGTGCCCGGCTTGAGCCAGCGCATGTTAGCCTTAATAGAGGCCGGGTTCATTGCGACGAGCACATCGCAAAGGTCGCCTGTTGTGTGGACTGGTTTGTGACCGAAATGGACTTGGAATCCGGAGACGCCAGACACTGTGCCTTGTGGTGGACGGATTTCTCCAGGATAGTCTGGGAACGTGGCAAAATCATTGCCTGCTAAAGCTGTTGAATCAGAAAACAGGTTTCCTGTCAGCTGCATACCGTCGCCAGAGTCACCCGCAAAACGAATGACAACGTGTTCAAGTTCTACAACTTTTGTTCTGTTAGCCATAGGAAATTGAATTTAATTTATTGTATTTTAATAACTTAGATAATTTTTCACCTTTTCAGGGGTCATCCCCAAATTTTCTGCAAAGGTAAGTATATATTTTATATAAAAAAAGCAAAAAAAAATATTTTTTCAAAATGTTGTTGTGTATTGGAAAAACCCATATCTTTGCAGAAATTTTCTAAACTATAATATTATGGCATACAAAATTTTAGACAGCTGTGTAGCTTGCGGTACTTGCATCGACGAGTGCCCAGTCGGCGCTATTTCAGAAGGTAGCATCTATTCAATCAACGCTGATAACTGCGTTTCATGCGGCACTTGCGCAAGCGTTTGCCCGAACGAAGCAATCGTTGAGGACTAATAGAAATCACACAGATTATCGAAAACACGTAGGGGCGAATTATCATTCGCCCCTATATTTTTTTTTATTTCTTGAAATAATTGGAAATTTTCAGGTTTATCTCGCGCAACCGTCGCTCATTCAGCTTCACCACTTCCCTATCGTATGTCATCAGACCGTTGAGCTCGACCTCGCAGTCGGTAGTCTGGGTGTAAACTGCCGCCGAGAATCCGCGCGGAATAAGATTAAGCAAGATGTTAGCGTATTCCACATAGGTATCGGTGACTTTTTCTTCCGAATCGTATTCCACATAACCCCAACCTTGTTCAGGGACCCAAGTGTGTCCCTCGATTTTCCTGCCGATGCCGCCATATTCGCCGAGAACATTAGCACGTGAAGCATCATAAAAATACATATCAGGTTGCGGATAGTTGTGCAAATCGAGAATGTCGCCCACAGGATAGTGGTTGCCGCCAGAAGCAGGATTCACTAATCGCGACGGGTCGTAACTCTTGGTCCACTCAACAATTTCAGGGGTTTTGAACTGCCCCCACGACTCGTTGAACGGCACCCAGACGCCTATCGAAGGCACAGAATACAGGTAATCGATGATTTCTTTCCATTCTTTTTTGTATGTAGCCTCCGATTCTGGCGTACGTTCACTCAGCGAGCCCTCGAAATATCTGTCGGTAACCCAGCCCGGACCTTTGCCTCCAGAAGGCATGTCCTGCCACACTATGATTCCAAGTTTATCACACCAATAGTACCATCGTGCCGACTCAACTTTCACATGCTTGCGAATCATGTTATAGCCAAAGTCCTTGGTTTTCTGAATATCATATTTCAAAGCCTCGTCGCACGGAGCGGTGTAGAGACCGTCGCACCACCAGCCTTGATCGAGCGGGCCGAACATGAAAATCGGCTCGTTGTTAAGCATCAGACGCACAATGCCGTTCTCGTCCTTTGCAGTGCTGAATTTACGCATCGCGAAGTAACTGATAACATAATCAACAAGCTTATTCCCCTTATACACAGACACGTCTACACCGTAAAGGAAAGGATTATCCGGCGACCAAAGTATTGCATCGACAGGCATTGCAACTTCAACAGTTTCACCATTTATCGACCGACCTTTACTAACAATTTTATTTCTCCCCCTAGCATTTTTGGCATATACTTCGACTTTCACCTTAATATCACCGGATGCATTGACAATTTCAGGAATCACTGTAACGGTCTGATTATCTATATCAGGTATGATTTTCAAATCTTCAATATATGTCTCGTTGGCCACCACCTCAAGCCACACCGTCTGCCAGATTCCTGTGACCGGTGTGTACCAGATTCCATGAGGTTTCACATGCTGTTTACCACTAGGTTGCTCTCCCTCATCGGTCGGATCCCAAACACGCACTTTCAAAACATTACCTTTCTTTTTTACAGCTTGAGTGATATCGAAAGTAAATGGAGTGTAGCCGCCAGTATGCGAGCCCACTTTTATGTCATTGACCCAGACATCGCACTTCCAATCGACAGCACCGAAATGCAACAAAAGGTGCTCTTTTCCATACAATGCGTAGTCGAATTCACGTTGATACCAGAGTTCATTGTCTTTTCCAACATATTTCTGCACCCCCGAAAGTGATGATTCAACGCAAAACGGCACCAAAATCTTGCCATCAAATTCACCAATGTTGTTTTCTCCTTTCGGACGAATTGCATAATCCCACAAACCATTAAGGTTTTCCCAGTAAAGTCGATACATTTGCGGACGCGGATAATCTTGCCAAACGTTTTCAGGCGTCACTTCCGATGCCCAACGTGTCTTAAGGCTGTCGCCCGCCGGAGCATATTGCCCCATCATAGTTAATCCACTGATTAACAAGCAAATAGATGTAATAAGTTTTTTCATGGTTTAATGTTTATATTTCCAACCCAAACCGAAAAACACCGTCCTGAATTGGTCGGATTCTATATAATAATCTCTGTAATCTCTAACAAAAAACGACAGATACTGCCGACGTGTCAGGCGGTAATCGACAGAGCCTTCGTACATCATGGTGTTGAGTTGCAGATCCCTGTCTTTGTTAATTTCAGTATACATTTCGCCCGACAAAGAATATTTAAATCTGCTGTTTGGCTGTTTATACGCCACCACGAGCTTGTTTCTCCAATAATAATGTGCCTTATAGTTGTAGTATCCCCTCGCTTCGTCGTTATACATCGTGATGAAACGTGTTCTGAATCCGAATTCCCAGTTTCTATAGGCATATTCGTATGAAAGATTGAAAAAATAGCGGTATCTGTTTCTGTAAATGAACTTGTTTGTATACCTATTGATATATTCAAAGCCGGCGCCGAGTTTGATGCCAAGGCGCGTGAATTTATAATCGACTCCCAGAGTGGTTTTCGAGCGCGAATATCTCGACATATTGTTTTCAAAGCGCAAATCTTCCTTCACCATGATATCAAGCTTGTCGTTTCGAATCGGCAAATTGAGAGGTTTACTGATATTGACTTGATATTCAGCGCGGAGAATGCAGCCCCAGTCGGTCTCGTCTTGCGCAACTGCCATCACCGTCGACAGCAACAGAACTGCCGCGACGCAAAGTTTAAATATGTCTCTTTTCGTAAACATTACGAAAAATCTTTCAGTTTTGTGATATTATTGATTGTGTTCGCTGTCTTTGCGAAAGGTTTGTAGGTCACCTTCACATACGCCACGTCACGGAGAAAATCGATGTGACCGACTTCAACCTCAGTGATGTCGAGGCCTGTGCGCTCCTTCAAATCAGCGAGAAGAACCTCTTCCTTACCATGTTTCACGTTCTCAATCTTATCGTAAAGGATGATTTTCGTCTCAGTGCGTCTCGTAGTGATAATATCGCTTTCAAACAGCCATATCGAGATGAGAAACAGCAAGTTCGTTACGCCAAGTTCGAGGTAGCTCACAGTCAAAGCCAAACCGTTGATTATCGACAGTCCGATGATGATGAAGAGATACGTCATCTCCCTCACCTTCAGTGTCTCCGTTCGATATCGTATCATTCCGAAAATGGCGAAAAGTCCCAAAGCGAAGCTGATAGCCATCTTCATATTGTCCATCTGAATGATGAGGAGGAAAATCGTCACTGCGAAGAGCATGAAAGTAAAATAATAATCGTTTCTGCGGCTCTTCGGGTAGTAAAAACATCTCACTATGACCCAACACACAATGAAATGGAATGCGAAACGCACCAAAAGCGTCCACAGGCTGGTCATGTCGACTAACGGCACGCCAAGAAATCCAGATTCAAAGGCGTCACCGCCGAACTCACGGGCGATGTCGGGGTCAAAGTTCTGCATTGACTGTAGTAACAGCATATTCTCTAAGTTTTTTAAGTTTATTCAATTTTATGATTTTCTTTTTAAAACGATTCTGTTTCAATGTCTTGTCTGTCAGAGCCCTTCCGATGCAGTATTTACTGATACTAAAAGGTTTAATCCTCATCTCAAAGAGCGTTTTCTGAAAAAACGACTCACACTGTCCGTCGCGTTTCAGCTCCATGATGACAAGAGGCGCGATGCATTCGTCGTTGCCGTTCTCGAAATTATGGAATCTGACGTTGAAATCTATCGTTATTCTTTCTGTTTTGCCTTTGTTGACTATTGTAATTCGCTCAAACGTGGTGGAGAGTTTTTTCACGAAGCCGTCGAAATCGTAGTCAGGAAGCTGATTCTCGACAAAATTCCGCACGGCAGGTTCCGACTTCAAATCACTGAACACATCCTCGCCCACTTCGATACGTTTCTTTTTCGTGCGCCCGTGATTGTTTTTATGTTTCACCTCGCAGAAATAGTTTCCTGTATCTACATAATTACGCACACGCAGCTTATCGCGTTTCAGTTTCTTATCCTGATGGATGATATACATGTGATTATCAACGGTATCATAGTAAACGCTGTCATATGAGGCAATGCGTTTCCCATCGATTTCCTGCACATAATATTCATCTTTGATAAACGAAAACAGCTTGGCGACTGTCAAATCATCGGCGACATACTTAGTGTCGATGCGGTTCATCAGCTTCACGGCGCTCATCTCGTCGAGGCTGATAGGATCCATATTCACCAATATGTCGCTGACACTCAACATTATCTGAATATTAGTTCATATTCCTTCACCGATTCGAGCTTGCCGTTCGGATAATAGTTAAGTTGACGTTTCTTGCTGCCGTCTTCGTTGTACTCGTATTTTTTTATACGTGTCACTTTGTCGCGGTCGTTGTATTCTATCTCGCGCAACACTTTCGATGCCGGGTCGAGCGGGTCGACGTATTCACACACCACACGCGATTTCTGTCCGTATGAGGCATATTCTATCTCCTCGATTTTTCTTCCGAGCGAGTCGTATGTAGTGACATGGTCAAGGAAGGCTTGTTTTGAGCCTACTTGAGTATTCCACTCCTTGATTGTCAAGCCTTTACGTTTCTGACGCTTAATCAATGTCTCCGGTGTGACCTGCTGAGCGAAAGCAGGAGCTATAAGAGCCACCAAGAACGCAAATATCAATAACTTTTTCATATTTATCTAATTGATTGATTATCAAACTTTTACTCTAACAACAAAAGTTGTATCGGGAACCATCTCGATTATCTGTCCAGCTTCCTCCACAATGACAGTATCGACAATAGGATACACTATCTCATTTACGTCTTCCTCGAATGTAAACACTTCATACTCACCCGGTTGCAGTTTCTGGAAAGCGAAAACACCGTCAAGGCTGACACGTGTGTCATCAAAATGATAGCTGTCGCCGAGAGTTCTGATATATACACGGTGTTCGTAAGCCCAACCTGCACCGATTTGGTAGTTGTTTTTGTTGATATATCTTGCCCACACCTTACCTTTCACGATAGAAGTTCCGTAGGCTTTCCCAGAGTGGATATAAAGTGTAGGGACTCGACCGGTACCGCCATTGCCTATTGAGACAGAAGCGGTGACGGGAACTTTATTACCATCAGGGAGTGTCGAATATGCAAACACAGTGTAAGTGCCCGATGTCAGGTATTTGAACTTATAAAATCCTTTGTCATCAGTTTCGACATCATCGCCATAGAAATCGGAGTTGCCGTATACGATGAAGACATCTGTTTTCACGGCGTCAACAGTATCTGCAGGCAGCGTGAAGTTATCGTCCGGATGGTTTATCAGTTTCACGTAACCTTGAACCGTACCTGTTCCTCCCACACCTTCTTTTTTATTACAAGATGAAAAGGCAAGCACCGCGAGGCACAACAATCCTATCAGTCTAATTCTCATAAAACAGTTTTTTTTAATTGTTAAATATTATTCTCTTTCGAGATTGTTTTTCATCTGTCTCATAACCTTCATGTAGCTGTCAAGGTCTTGTTTATCAATACCTTGCACTACATCATTCATGAATTTTATCGCAACATCTGTCGCAATTTTCTCCAGATTCCTACCCTCTTCCGTAAGCTCTATTATGTTAATTCTACGGTCGTTTTTGTCCACAATACGGCTCACCAGGTTCTTTTTCTCAAGGGAATCGATGATTTTTGTCACTGAATTCTTGTCTTTTTGGATCATATCAGCTATTTTTTGCTGTGAAAGCGGCTGATTTTCCCATAAGATATCCAGCACCAGATACTGTTCCGGTGTCACATTGATTCCATTGTTCTGCAGGTCGTCAAAAAAACATTTCTTAATCCTTGAATTAAGAATATTCACATAGACGGCTATTTCCTTAATGAGCATCATAGGGCAAATGTTTTTTATTTCTTTTTTATCGGGCTGTCCGGTTCGTTGGCCATCATCCTATATTCGGCCCATTCGACGAATCCAGGCATGATGAAGTTAAATAACTTCGTCAGTTTTCCGACCGGGGTAAGTATCATCTCTTTTTTACGTTTTCTCAAGCCGTAGGCCATACGTTGTGCCACAGCTTCCGCAGACATCATCTTACTCTCGTTGCGAGGTGTCGTGCCTTGCAGAGAGCCGTCGGCAAGTAATGCCACGTTTCTGATGTTAGAAGTCGTGAAACCAGGTGCGAACACCATCACATGAATACCGTCATAGCGATGTTCCACACGTAGGGTGTTAAGGAATCCTCTGATGGCGAATTTCGACGCTGAATAGCCTGTCCTTCCCGGCAATCCTGTAAGTCCGGCTATTGAGATGACGCCGACGATACTGCCTTTTGACTCGAGGATATACGGAAGAGCGTATTTCGTACAATATACGGTGCCCCAGAAATTGGTGTCCATCAGATGTCTGATGACATCGAGGTCGAGGTCACGGAACATCGCGCGCATCGAGATACCTGCGTTGTTGACAAGTATATCGACACGTCCGAACTTATCGACGGTCTGTTGCACCAGATTCTTGCAGTCGTCTTCCACCGACACATCAGTCTTGACGCACAGGATGTTATCCGTGTTAGGCATTGTAGCCTTCACCTCGTCGAGTTTATCGGCGGAGCGTGCTGCGATGACCACTTTCGCATCCATCGAGGCGAACAGTCTGGCAGCGGCCAGCCCGATTCCCGAGCTGGCGCCAGTTATGATTATTACCTTATCTTTAAAATATTTATCTCTCATATTAAAGGATTGCCATCTGTGGCATCTCAGGATTATCGTACTTACCTGCGGCGAGGTTCTCTTTGATTTCCTTGAAGGCGTTCAAGGTATACTGCACGTCTTCGAGAGAGTGTGCCGCTGTCGGGATGATTCTGAAGATGATCATGCCTCTCGGGATGACAGGATATGTCACGATGGAGCAGAAAATCTTGTAGTTTGTACGGAGGTCGCGTGCTATCCATGCCGCCTGTACTTCGTTGCCTGGCAGGAAGATAGGTGTCACGCAAGCCTCTGCCGGTCCGATATTGAATCCGAGGTCACGGAAGCCATTCTGCAAGGTACGTGTCACAGTCCAGAGTTTCTTACGTAGCTCGTCGCCTTCAGCGCTGCGGATGATTTCAAGACGTTTCAGGCAGCCTTCTACGATAGGCATTGGAAGTGACTTGGCGTACATCTGAGAACGCATATTGTATCTGAGGTAGTCGATGATGACCTTCGGGCCGGCAACGAAACCTCCGATGATAGCCATTGACTTGGCATATGCGCCGATGTAGAGGTCTATCTCATCCATCACGCCGAAATGTTCTGATGTACCGCGTCCTGTAGGACCCATGCATCCGAATCCGTGAGCGTCGTCGATGAGGATACGGAACTGATATTTCTTCTTGAGAGCCACAATCTGGTCGAGGATGCCAAGAGCGCCTGTCATTCCGAACACGCCTTCTGTGATGAGAAGGATGCCGCCGCCTGTCTTCTGTACCACCTCGGTGGCCTTCTGGAGCATTCTCTCGCAACTGACGATGTCGTTGTGTTTAAAGTGGAACGACTGACCCATATGGAGACGTTTTCCGTCGATGAGGCAGGCATGTGCTTCAGCGTCGAACACTATGACGTCGTTACGTGTGCAGAGTGCGTCGATGGTCGACACGATGCCCTGATATCCGAAATTGAACTCATAAGCGTCTTCTTTGCGTTCGAAGTCGGCGAGTTCGCGTTCCAAGCGTTCATGGAGACGTGTGTTGCCGCTCATCATACGGGCGCCCATAGGATATGCGAGACCCCAGCGTGCAGCAGCCTCAGCGTCGACTCTTCTCACCTCAGGATGGTTCGCCAAGCCAAGGTAGTTGTTCAAACTCCAGCATAAAACATCAACACCGTTGAAACGCATATGAGGTCCGAGTTCGCCTTCCAAACGCGGGAATGCGAAATATCCGTGAATACGGTCCATATACTGCCCGATTGGACCACCAGAATCGTGAGCTATTCTTTCAAAAATTTCCATTTTATTAAAATTTATATTTCAAATCGCAAAGATAGTAAAAATATTTACTGTATGCGAACAATATTTATTTTTATTAAAAAAATAAGCGCGAGGAACTCGCGCTTATAAATCAACTGTAAACTACCAACTTCTGACTGCTAACTATATTAGAGTCCCAGTTTTGTTTTGACATCAGCGGTGATGTCGATAGCTCCGTCACCTATTGACAAAATGACGGTCTTCTCGAACACGTATGCCAAGCCTTTTGCCTTCACTACAGCGTCGATAGCGGCTTTGATTTTGTCAAGCATAGGTTTTGAGAGTTCTTCCTGCTTTGCGGCGAAGTCATTCTCTGCATTAGCCTGGAACTCCTGGATTCTACCCTGAAGGTCAACAATTTCCTTTTCTTTTGACTGACGGAGAATGTTTGACATTGTGGCTTGGTTTGCCTCATATTCTCTCATCTTGTTCTGGTATTCCGTTGCCATTGCTTGGAGTTCAGCTTGAAGCTCGCTGTAATAAGCTTGCAGATCCTGTTGGATTTTTGCGCCTTCAGGCATCAACTCGATGATGGCTTGTGAGTCAACATAACCGATTTTCTGTGTCTGTGCGTTAGCTCCATAACCAATTCCTAATGCTAACACCAATAAAACCAATACTTTAGCTAATTTTTTCATTTTTATTTAAATTTGATTATTCTCTAAATTTTTGCAAAAATACTACTTTTTTTGTTAATCCTTAATATTTTTCAGTGATTATTTCTTTTCTGCCGGTTTTTCGCTGCCAGCCGGTTTCGAGCCACCTGTATTTCCTGAGCCGCCACCCACAGTATTGGAGCGTTTTCTATCCTGACGGCGCACTGTCTGCATCACGTTTCCGATTTCATCGAGGATATCGTCGCTGATATCGAGTTTGTCATTACCATACAATATTGTGGCACCTGCGGCTTTATCAAACACGAAAGCCAAGTTTCTCACCTGTGCCACCTGGTTGATGGCGTTATAAATCTTCTCCTGAATAGGTTGGATAAGCTCGTTGCGTTTTGAGAAGAGCTCGCCTTCCGGACCATAATATTGCATCTGAAGAGTCGCAAACTCCTGTTCTTTTGCGGCTATGGCTTCTTCTTTCTTCCTCTTCATATCATCTGAAAGAAGCACCGACTCGGTCTGATAGTCACGTTTCATCTGGTCGATTTTGGTACGCAAAGCCCTGAGTTCTTTTTCCCATCTCACCGACATCTGGTTGATTTCCTCCTGTGCGTCACCGTATTCAGGAATATTTTGCAGGATATATTCCGTATCGACGTAGGCGAATTTTTGATTTACTTGAGCTAATGCTGAAGAAAATCCGAGCATCATCAGAAATGCCAGTAATAATAATGATTTTGTTGTCTTCATATCTGTCATTTTTAATTTCAAATTATTCATTTTTAATCGATAGAGCCGCCTATTGAGAAGTGGAACTGGCCGCCTGATGCGTCAGGAGCGCCTTTCACCTCGTCGTAGCCGTAGCCCCAGTCGAGACCAAGCATACCGAACATCGGCAGGTAGATTCTCAAGCCGAGACCAGCCGAGCGGTATAATGAGAACGGGTTGAAGTTTTCTGATCCGAGCCAGCAGTTACCCGCTTCCACGAATGTCAGCGCGAAAATCGTCGCCTGAGGGTTGAGTGTCAAAGGATAACGCAGCTCCATAGTGTATTTCGCAAAGATATTACCACCTTCGCTATTGTTTGAGGTATAACCAGGTGTCAATGATGTGTTGGCATAACCTCTCATGCCTATGAGTTCACGTCCGTCGAAGTTATAGGCACCCGACAGACCGTCACCACCGAGGCAGAAACGCTGGAACGGAGTGATGCCGATACTTGGATTGTAGTATCCCAAATAGCCGAAACGTGCACGGGTCATGATAACGAGTTTATCAGCGATTTCGGTGTATACCGCTGCTTTAAACTTCCATTTATGGAACTCAACCCAGTGGTACATCTCGTCTTCTCTCTTGTCCTGGTCAGAATATTTTTTCTCATAATCAACCGGATTGAACAGCGAATATGGCGGCGTCATCTCAAGCGACAGGATGAATTCGGAGCCATAGCGAGGATAGATCGGGTGGCTTGTGGAGTTACGTCCGAATGTGATGTTATAACCAATGAGGTTGAAATCGCCGTTACCTGTACCGAAATTGAATACGTTCTTATAGTTCTTCAGCGTGTAGCGAATCAGGTTGATACCGTTGTAAAGTGTAAAATAGTCATCAGGCCATTTCAGACGTGTTCCGATACCGACTGAGACACCGGTCTGTTTGAAGTAACCTGTTGTTGCGGTGTAAGTGTTCTTGTATGACGAATGGTACACCGACACTGTCAAAGAATTCGGTCTCTTGCCGCCGAGCCAAGGCTCCGTGAACGTCACGCCGTAGTTGATATACGTCGTTCCGTAAGTCTGGATTCTGAACGACAGTTTCTGACCGTCGCCTGTAGGAATCGGGCGCCAAGCGTCTCCCTTGAAGAAGTTTCTCAATGAGACGTTATTGAGATTCAAGCCCAAAGAGAGCATGAGACGGTCGTAGCCATAACCTGCAGAAAGCTCGATCTGATCGTTCGGAGTCTCTTCAACTATGTAATTGATATCCACTGTCCCGTCTGACGGATCAGGCTGGATATCAGGCATAAGCTTCTGAGAATCAAAATATTGCAAAGCCGAAAGCTCACGTATTGTTCTAATGATGTCGCTACGGCTGTAGAGTTGACCAGGTCTGGTGTACATCTCACGGATAATCACGCGGTCGTTAGTCTTGGTGTTGCCTTGTACTGTCACGTGTTTGATTGTCGCCTGTTCGCCTTCGTTCATTCTCATCTCGAGGTCGATGGTGTCGTTCTCCACTCTGATTTCCACAGGTTCGACGCGGAAGAAAAGGTATCCGTCATCCATATACAACGATGACACGTCGTAGCCGCCTTCACTATAAGTCAGGTTCTGTTCGAGGAGTTCCTGGTTATAGACGTCGCCTTTTTTGATGCCGAGCACCCTATTGAGTGTAGTGGTGTCGTATTTAGTGTTACCGACCCAAGTGATGTTTCCGAAATAATATTTATGGCCTTCGCTGATATCGAGGGTGATTCCGATATTTTTGTCGTCAATAACGTAAACTGAGTCCTTGACTATCTTGGCATCTCTGTAGCCTTTCTCGTTATATTTCTTGATAATCAACTGTTTATCATCCTCATAATCATCCTCATTGAACCGTGATGATTTGAAAATTCGAGGGCGGACATTTTCTGAGAAATACCATACCACCTCATCTTCCGCCTCAAGAGGTTTCAGTGTAACGAGGTCGTAGAATGTGTTTACGATGACGGCACCGAGAGGGCGCAACGGGTCGAATTTGCCTCTACGTTTCGTTTCTTTCATTGCCGAACGCACCTGACCATCCGTCAGCACTTCGTTGCCATTCACGATGATATCTCCTATGCGGACTTTACGTTTTCTGTTGATATTGATGACGAGGATCACGTAATTGTCCATCGTAGTATCCGACACCGGGGTTATCTTCACGTCAGCATTGAGATATCCTTTGTTTGCGAAATAATCCTTGATGATGCCGGTTGTTTTTGTGTATGTGTGTTCCGTTGCCACATCGCCGCGGCTCAGGTTGATTTTTTTTCTAAGATCTTCGGCTTCTGATTTTTTGACGCCTTTGAATGAGAACTTACTGATTCTCGGGCGTTCTTTCATATCGATATTGAGGAAAACCTTTCCGCCGACTTTTTGTGTCTGTGTTATCTGGATATCTTCAAAAAGGCCTTGTTCCCACAAGTTGCGTATAGCTTTCGTTATCTTGTCGCCAGGAATTTTCACGGTCATTCCGACATGCAGTCCTGAGAGCATCACTACGACGGCAGGATCGACATATTGCACGCCAGTCACGGTGATACCGCCGATTTCATATTCACGAGGCAAAGAGTAGTCGACCTCCGACATGTCGTTACCGACTTGAATTTGTGCGTTCGCGACGCCGCCTGTCATGAGGCAGACCCAACAAAAAACTACTAATGCAAATATTTTAAACCTTTTCAAAAAAGTCATTTCCCTACTTTTTAATTTGTTCACTTGTCTTTCCGAACCTGCGTTCGCGGTTCTGATAATCAACTATTGCCTGATACAGATCCTCTTTTGAGAAATCAGGCCAGAATTTCTCGGTAAAATAAAGTTCCGAGTACGCTATTTGCCACAGCAGATAGTTGCTGATTCTCTCCTCTCCGCTGGTGCGTATGAGCAGGTCAGGGTCAGGCATATCGGCGGTTGCCAGATGTCTGCTTATCAGCGCTTCGTCAATCTTTTCAGGGTCGAGTGAGCCGTTTTTCACCTCGTCAGCGATATCTTTCATGGCTTTCACGAGCTCCCAACGTCCTGAATAGCTGAGGCACAGCGTCATCGTCATCCTGTCGTTGTTCTTCGTATTGTCGATGGCATACATCAGGGCTTCGTACTGTGACGTCGGCAGACGTTTCAAGTCGCCTATGGCATTAAGTCGTATATTATTGTCGTTCAACGTCTTAAGCTCATTTTTCAAAGCGCTTGTCAGCAATCCCATCAGGGCGTCGACTTCAAACGAAGAACGTTTCCAATTTTCTGTGGAGAAGGCATAGAGTGTAAGATATTTCACGCCGAGTTCCGCGCAAGCTTCCGCGGTGTTACGCACTGCCTGAACGCCATGCTGATGCCCGAACACACGCATTTTACCCTGCTGTTTCGCCCAGCGTCCGTTGCCATCCATGATGACAGCGATATGCTGTGGCAGGCGTTCCATAATTATCTTATCTTTCAAACTCTCCATTTATCAATAATTTTTATAACTGTTTTTATTCGCGCCTCTGTTACAATCATTTGAGCCGGGCAGAACGAACTTGTACACTATCGAGAAATTCAGATATCCGTACCAGTCGTTGGTCGATTTGTTGCCACGTTGGACGTATTGATTGCTGTTCGCGCCATTTTCATCAGCCGCAAAACCGGTCGGGTCGCTGTAATGAGCATAGCCGTCACCACTCTGATAAAGAGGATAATAGGCGTGGCAGTCGTCGAGCCAGTCGGTAAATGCGTAGTCCCATCTCCATTCGAGGGCGATGCCGAGTTTCGGGCCGAGGCTGTATTTCACGCCTACGCCGAAAGGTATTGACATGGCGATTTTACTATATTTATCCTCGCCATTAGCAGGAATAGTGCCATCATAGTCCACATCAGTCAAGACATTGCACAACTCAGTGCCATCATCGGCTTTCGGGTTGAAAAGCAGAGCCGAGACACCTCCGAAGATATACGGAGACACCGCGTTACGCTTACTTCCGGTGAAGTAGTCGAAGAAGTTGAATTCCGCTATAAATGCCAGATCATGGACATTGTTTTTAAACGAGAGTCCACGTTCAGGACGATAATCTGACTTTTCGTCGCTGCCATTCAGCTGAAGGTTGGAATAAGCCAGACGGAACGCCCATCTGGTATTGCTGTAATACCTTACGAGCACGCCAAATCCCAGCTGACTCTGGTTGAAAGGCTTATTAGGGTTGATATCGCCCATGTAATACGAAAGTCCGGCAGATGCACCCACCTCAACAATCTGAGCACGGGTCATCTTAGGTGCAAGAATCTGTCCTAAAAATAGGACAGCCAACGCAACGATAAAATGCTTTTTACAATTTTTCATTCGTTTAAAACTTCTTTTCTCTTGACAGACAATCGTTTAGACTTTTGTATAATAAACTGGCAAATTTACAAAATTTTTTAATAACCACCAGCAATTTTTTTTCTAATTTCTCACATCATTACCCCAAAGAAGCTTTTTTCTGATAGCTTCAAAGAAGTCTTTGTCGGGCATTTTCACCATATTGAATGAGAAATCGGCCTTTTTCACTTTAAGTTCCAAACTCTTGTCCACCAACTTAGTACGTGAGTCGAGGTTCAGGTCATAGGCGTCGCAGCGGCCGTCAACCTTGATTTTCACGACACTTTTGTCAGATATAACGACAGGACGCACGCTTAAATTGTGTGCCGATATAGGAGTTATCAAAAAACTGTCGTTATTCGGTGCGACGATTGGTCCGCCCACGCTCAGCGAATAGGCTGTAGAGCCTGTCGGCGTGGCAAGGATTAGGCCGTCGGCCCAGTAAGTATTCAGAAGTTTGTCATCAACGAACACTTGTATCACGATGAGGCTACTGCCGTCTTTTCGCATGACGCTCAGTTCATTCAATGCAAAATTGATGCCATTAAAACGTTCCTCTTCCCCAACAAGTTCCAGAAGTGAGCGTTTCTCCACCTCATATTCGCCGTTCAGGATTTTCTTTATTGCGTCTATCGTCTCATTAGGCGACACACCTGCAAGGAAACCGAGTCGGCCTGTGTTTATTCCGAATACAGGAATCGCAGCGTCGCGGACATATTCCAAAGAGTCGAGCATAGTGCCGTCACCGCCAAACGAAAACAGGATATCAGCGTTGCCTTTCAGCTGTTCATACGAGTTAAAAACATGATAATCAATGTTATCTCCAGAACATCTTTTAACATCTTTCAGCAATCCTGAATAAACGATTGTTTCCGCGCCCGCATCGTGGAGCACGCGTAAGACGTCTTTCATAAGTCCGTCATAATCAAGGCCGAAGCCTCTTCCATACAATGCTATTCTCATAACTTTAAGTTTTCAAATCATATCGGTGCGACAAGATGCACGAAAAAGCCGACATCCCCGAGCCCGTTCACACCATACTCCAAACGTAAAACCTTGTCGTAATATGTTACAAAGTCGATACCTATACCGGTGCCGTATATCCACTCGTTAGCCAACCTTGTGTGGAAACCATCAGGCACCATTACATCCCAAGTATATGCGAAATCGAAGAACAGGTTAGCGTAGAACGCCAAGTGTATCTTACCGAACTTATCATTTCTGATACCCGGGATATGTTTCGTGACAGGTCTTAATATTGCGAATTTCAGGTTATGTTTGAAAAGCGCATAGTTCAAGGCGTCCACAACATATAGGTCATAAGTCCTGACGTAGTCGTTGCCGTATCCGAGGCCTTGGGACAAAAAATAAGGTGCCGTCCTACGGTCCGAGACTTTTGTGGTGACGTTTGATGCCCAATAGAACCTGCCTGTTATAGGCGTATACCAGTCAGCCGTGATTTTCTGATAGAAAATATCCGGCGAATAGTCGAACAGACCGAGTCCCATTTTCGTGAGCTCCAGTTCCAGATAATGACCGTCGAGTGGATAGTTCTGGTCGTCGCGGTAGTCATTCTTGAAAACCAACGACAGGATAAAGTACTGGAAACGTGAGCCGCCAAGATTTCCGAAATCGGCATTCAGACTTTTGATGCTGTCGTTGAACTTTCTGTCCTCATATCGCAACTGCAGCAACAGCTTGTTACGGTATCCGAATCTGTAATAAGGCATCACGGATGCATAAAAAGACTTATGAGCATAGTCATCGTCACCTTTGAAGTAAGTTATCTTATCATCCTTGGTGATGTACGGCACTTCTCTGTTGCGTGTATATCCTGTAGATATCTCCATTCCAAGATGTTGTCTGCGTGTAAGATACGGTATATCATACGTGACACCGAACACCTGGTTGTAACCGCCGATTATCGTAAGGATAAGCTTATGCTTTCGTCCCCACATATTGTAATACAGTATGTTGAAACCATAGCTCAGTCGTGTAGCATCTTCCGCCTCATACCAAGATTTCAGGTTTCTGTCGGCATACAGGAAATAAGGCATCGGCCAAAGATACCATCGTTCCTGCATTTCGATCACCAGCACTTTACCATTAGCAACATCAGCATCATCCGACCATTCAAAATCGACGAAATTGAACAAAGATGCATTGAGAAGGTTCTCACGACTTTGTTTGATGGTTTCATTTTTCATCAGATCCTGAGTGTCTTTAAGATAGATGGTATCGCCTTCACGAAACAACAACTCCCTGTAAATGGTTGACGGTTTGGTGATTTTGTTGCCTTGAAAATCAATCTTTGAGATTATGATATAGTCTTCACTTCCCTGTTGTGCAAACGTCACAGCAGACACCAGCAAAAACAATATGGCAAGCAAACTCCTCTTCATCAATCATCCATCATGTTGCAATAATTCTCATAACGCCATCCGGCTATCACGTGTTGTTCCACGGCGCTCTTTATTGCGCAATGAGGTTCATGCAGATGTGTGCAGTTATTGAACCGGCACTCATACATCAGTGCGCGCATCTCAGGGAAACGTTGTGCCAGGGTCTCTTTCTCCATGTCAAAGAGTGCGAACTCTTTAATTCCCGGAGTGTCGATGATATAGCCTCCGAAACCAAGTTGATACATCTGAGCGAACGTCGTTGTATGCTTACCTTTTTCGTGAACTTCCGATATCTCGCCGACACGAATGTTAAGATTCGGGTCAAGTCTGTTAACCAGAGCCGACTTCCCCACTCCCGAATGTCCCGAGAACATGCTCATCTTATCTTTCATAAGAGATTTCAGTCTCTCACAGTTGTATCCGGTCTTAGCTGAAATCACAAATGATTGGTAACCGATGCCGTTATACACTTTCATGAGTTCTTCAGCCAAGGCATTCTGTTCGTCGTTGTACAAGTCACATTTGTTGAACACTATAATCACCGGTATGTGATAAGCCTCCGCTGTCACTGTAAACCTGTCGATAAAACCAGTAGAAGTCCTTGGTTGCGCTATTGTAGCCACAAGTATAGCCTGGTCGACGTTTGCCGCGATGATGTGTGATTCTTTTGAGAGATTCACCGATTTACGTACTATCACATTGGTGCGTGGCAGTATCTTGTCGATGACGCAAGTATCCTTGTCACGTTCTTTCTCATAGTTCACTAGATCACCCACAGCCACCGGGTTAGTGGTACGCAGACCATCCAAGCGTATCTTGCCTCTCAGACGGCATTGCGACACCGTTCCGGCGTCATCTCTGACGTCGTACCAGCTTCCGGTTGATTTAATAACTCTTCCTATCGGCATCTTTGCAACAAAAATTTGTTGCAAAGGTACAGTTTTTTATTGAATTACAGCAAAAAACATCACAACTTTTGATAACGTTTTCCCGGCAATGCTGTCACGACGCCGTCAAACTCCAGCGAAAGCAGTATTGACGCGATTTTCGATGGCGACAAATCCGTTCCGACGATAATGTCATCAAGATGAATAACATTGCTTTTTTCAAAAACATCCATCACTTTTTTCTCTTCTTCACTGAAATCACGGAACAAACGCATTTGTTTTGCAACCACTTTAGTGTCGACATCCCAACGCATGATGTATCTGATATCCGCTGCGCCAGTCAAGAGGTTGGCTTTGTTTGCCTTGATGAGGCGGTTACATCCCTCGCTATACATATCCCTGACTCTGCCTGGTATTGCGAATACTTCACGGTCGTAGGAATTCGCTATCTCCGCCGTTATCATCGCGCCGCCTTTGAGTGCGCTTTCCACGACAATCAAACAGTCGACCATTCCGGCTACGATACGGTTGCGTTGCGGAAAATTCTCCCTATCCGGCAATGTCCCGCTTATGAATTCAGTTAATATACCTCCTTTCTCTAACATATTTATTGACAATTTCCTATTTTCCGCCGGGTAAACAGTTTGCATTCCGTGTCCCAGCACGCCCACGGTAGCAAGATCATATTTTATAGCGGCTCTGTGCGCCATAGCATCGACGCCATACGCCAAGCCACTGACCACCAATACATTATCATCTACCAGTTCTTCGATTATCTTTTCGGTAGCATACCTGCCATAATCAGTAATATTACGTGTCCCGACCACTCCGACGACTTTCGCAGCATTCAAATCGGCATTGCCTTTGTAATAAAGCATCATTGGGCTGTCGTGACAATGCTGAAGCCGCTTAGGATAGTCAGCATCAAGATAAAAAAGCGTCCTGATACCGTGCTTTTCAGCAAAACACACCTCTTCTTCGGCACGTAGCATGACATCTTTAGAAAAAATGCTGTTCACGATGTTTTCAGTTATCCCACTGATTTGCATCAAGGCTTTTCTCGTCTCACAAAACACCGCTTCGGCGCCACCACAGTAGGCCACCAACTTCTTACCGTTTACGTCTCCAATACCCGAAACAAGAGTAAGAGCGATTTCATATAGTTTTTGATCATTTGTCATGATGCAAAATTACGCATAATTTCAATACGTTTTCATTCAATTTTACGCAAACTGTGTTAATTTTTATTAACATTTTCATAAAGCGAATCTCGCTATTGGTAAAATCATTATCTTTGCAAAAAAATATAATGTTTTGGGAAAGAAGATTCTAATATGTCCGTTAAACTGGGGATTGGGTCACGCAACTCGTTGTGTACCAATCATTAACGCCTTAATAGATCAAGGCCATAAGATTATTATTGCCGCTGACAAAGGTCCTTTGGCTTTTCTTCAAAAAGCGTTCCCAAACCTTGAATTCATTGAATTTCCAGGATTCGACCCGGTTTACAGCAGGTCAAACAGCCAGGTTCTCAAGATGATGACGTTGTTTCCGAAGGCTTTGAGAGCTTTCTGGAAAGACCACAAAACCGTTGAATCCATTGTGAAAAGTCACAATATCGACATAGTGATTTCCGACAACCGGTTCGGCTGCTGGAGCAACTACGTATACTCGGTGTTTATCACGCATCAACTGCACATCAGAGTCCCGAAAATGCTGCATTGGACCACTCCTATTATTAATATGTTCAACAACAGCTACATCAGGAAATATGATGAGGTATGGATTCCGGACAATGAGTTTGAGCCTTCACTTGCAGGAAAGTTGTCACGTCCGGCCACTAAACGTCCAAGAGCATCATACATCGGTTATTTGAGCCGTTTTAAATTTGACAAACAAGGAGATGCAAAAAAAACAAACAAATATCTCGTGATTCTTTCGGGACCTGAGCCACAACGCACCATATTTGAAGACATGGTACTGAAGCAGGCAGAAAAAATCAAAGACAATGTACTGATTCTCAGGGCAAAACCCGAGTCAAGCGACCTCTTGAGAGACGTTCCTCAGAATGTCAGCATGTTCAACCATGTAGACGACGAGATGTTCGTGCAGCTCGTAAACAGTGCCGAACATATCATATGCCGCGGAGGCTATTCATCGTTGATGGACCTCGTAAGGCTGAACAGAACGGCTTATCTCGTGCCTACTCCAGGGCAGACAGAGCAGGAATATCTTGCGAGACATCTCAAACAAGACGGCTGTTTCAACTGGTGCAAACAATCTGATTTTCAATTAGATAAAGTTTCAACATCAAAAATTTCCATCAAGGAGAAATACAACGACAACGAGAGTCTTATTGATGATTTCATTCAAATTTGGACAGAAAACTTGAATTAAAATGATATTAGATTACATTGTTTGGGACGTCAACCCGTATATTTTCAAATTTCCGGAAGGCTTTCCGATTCTTGGAGGGCATCCGGTGGCATGGTACGGCCTGCTTTGGGCCATGGTGTTCGTAGTGGGTTACTACATCATGCGCAAGGTGTATCGCAAGGAAAAACTCAGCGACGAACTTCTTGACAAGCTCACCATTTACATGTTGATTTTCAGCATATTAGGCGCTCGTCTTGGACATTGCCTATTTTATGAGCCAGGATATTATCTTGCCAATCCGGAGAAGTTTTTGTTCATCTGGGAAGGCGGTCTTGCAAGTCACGGAGGCGCCATAGGCATCTTGATCGGACTTCTGATTTATGCAAAAAAAGTGAAGAAATCGTATCTTTGGATTCTCGACAGAATTGTGATTCCAACTTCAATCGGAGGTGCCTTCATACGCATCGGAAACCTGATGAATTCTGAGATTTACGGCTATGAGACTACGCTTCCGTGGGGTTTCAAATTCGTACGCGATTGGGCTCCCGGCACCCCTCTTGACGTCATCCCGGCATGCCACCCGACACAAATTTACGAGGCTTTGGTATGCGTCATTGTGTTTGTGGTGCTGATGTATCTGTATTTCAGGAAAGACACGGCATATAAACACCCGGGATTCTTCTTCGGGTTGTTCTGCACCGCCATCTTCGGTTCAAGAATACTCATCGAGTTCATAAAACAGCCGCAAGTGGAATTTGAGAGTTCCATGACACTCGACATGGGACAATGGCTGAGCATCCCATTTGTTATTGCCGGAATTTTCTTTATAGTGAGAAGCTACAAACAAGTTAGGAGTTAAAAGTTAACTCCTAACTGATTAAAGGTACGCCAAGAAATAGTCAATATAATCATTAACTATTTGGTCAAGTTCCTGTTGGATATCGTAGCGACGGTTGCGTTTCGCGGTGTCGGCCATCGTGTTGACCAATGACAAGGCCTCGTGGATGTTTTCCTTGTAATATTCAACGAATTTAGGCTTCAATGTCTTGAAATAACGCAGTTCGTCGGTGGCGTTGGCTGCTATCTTCTGCAATACGGCATCACCTTTCTCCATCTCGCCTGATTTATAATACAGTTCAGGGAAATAGCCCTCGTAATAGAAACCGTAAGGCAGCTTCTCATCCGGGAACAACTCCTGGCATCTGTCCATAACCGCAACGGCTTCCTCATATCTTTCGCGATTCACAAGTGCTTGAGCAAGACGCATATACGCCATCTTGATAAATGATATGTTACGTACACTTTCAGGGTCCACTGTGACACCAGGTTCGTTGAGACGGCCCCAGCGCGAATCCTTTACAAGGAAATCATACGAGCCGTCGATGAAGACGCCACCGGCATTTTTATAATATTCCGGAGCAAGCACTGGCATGAAACGATACGAAAGGCCTTGCTGATGCAGATATTTGTCGATTCCAAGAATATTGGATATATCGTTCAAGCTTGTGAAATACACGCATCTCTCCCAATTATTAGTAGCCATGAAATCGAGGAGCATGAGCTCGTTTTTCGTAAGATACTGAACCTTGTCGGCGATAGTCCACACGATTTCGTCAACGATCTGGTCTTTCATATTCTCAGGAACGATGCCGTTAGCGACCACTTTCTCCTTATCGACAGTTATTTTCAGTTTTCTTGTAGGCAAATAGTTAATTTTCTTGCCCGACATATCTGTAGCCTTGGTGCGAGGATCGTCGCTTCTCACGAAATCGATGGCATCCTTGAGTTCCACTGGTCCTGCGATCACTTCCTGAATATAAACAGGCTCGTTAACGCCATTGTTATACTGCTCAGGTGTCAGCGAAAGCGGCAGTTTTTCTGAGTTGTAAATCTTTCTGCCCATCTGATGCACATACCAATAACCTGACGAAAGCATGAAATTGCACACGCGAACGTCGGTACGGTAGCCTTCCACCTCCTGGACATACCACAACGGGAAAGTATCATTGTCGCCACGCGTGAAAATCACTGAGTTTTCAGGCAGAGCCATGAGATAATTCTTACCCCAGTCGAGGGCTGAAGTCTTGCCGGAACGGTTATGACCTTCCCAGCCTTGTTCAGCCATGAGAATCGGTACACAAAGGCATAATGCTGCTGCGATTTTAGTCGCAACGCCTTGATTATTAATCACTTTCTGCAATCCTTCAATTACACCGAGCACTCCGAAGCCCATCCATATTGCGAAAGCGTAGAAAGCACCGGCATATGAATAGTCACGTTCACGAGGCTGATATGGTGTCTGGTTGAGGTACATTATGATAGCTATACCTGTCATGAAGAACAGCAGGAACACCACCCAGCAGTTTTTGGGGTCTTTCTTGAGTTGATAGAACAGTCCGACGAGGCCGAGTATCAGAGGCAGGAAGTAAAACTCGGTATGAGCTGCGCTCTGCATGGTGCGAGGCAGGTCTTTCTGGCTTCCAAGTCGCGGATTATCGATGAATCCGATGCCGCTGACCCAGTTTCCGTGCTCAAGTTCGCCCTGTCCTTCTGTATCATTCTGACGGCCGACAAAGTTCCACATGAAATAGCGCCAGAACATCCAACCACATTGATAATCAAGGAAGAATCGGATATTTTGACCGAATGTCGGAATCATCACACGTTCAGTAGAGCCGTCGCCACGTCTTTGCGTTGTGACACGCATGTTAGATTTGTCGATATAACGCTCGTAGACGTTAGTGAAAGTCTTTTTAGAGCCGTTCCACATACGAGGGAAAATCGTCTGGACGTTGTCATCATAGATATATTCTCCGGGGTTTTTCGCTATTTCGACATATTTACCCTTATTGTGGTCCTTATAATAAATAGGTGTACCCTCAGTCATATCGTATGGTTTTGCCATATAATAAGGTCCGTAAAGCAGAGGCCAACTGCCATATTGCTCACGTTTCAGATATGAGAGCATCGAGATGGCGTCTTTCGGCTCATTTTCATTAATAGGGGTATTCGCATTGGCACGAATCACAAGCATGAAGAACGAAGAATAACCGATAAGGATGAACATGAACGACAAGATTATCGTGTTCCAAATCGGTTTGTTTGTCTTGTTTGTATACCATAATCCCCAGACTATCAAGGCGATAATCAGGATGAAATAGAATATCGTGCCGAAGTTAAACGGAGCTCCGATGGTGTTCACGAAGAACAATTCAAAGTCGCCTGCCAGCGAAACGATAGCAGGAATTAGTATCACTTGGATAAATCCTGTAATCAGCACTGAGATGATGCCTGCCCATATAAATCCCTTCCAAGAGAATTTGTATTTCTTGAAATAAACGATATATGTAATTGCAGGAATCGTCAGCAAATTCAGCAGGTGAACACCGATTGAAAGACCTATGATATAGGCTATGAAAATAATCCAGCGATAATGGTTTGGTTGGTCTGCGACTTGTTCCCATTTGAGGATTGCCCAGAATGTTATGGCTGTAAGCAGCGACGACATTGCATAGACCTCGCCTTCCACAGCGTTAAACCAGAATGAATCGGTGAATGTGTAAGACAACGCACCGATTGCTGAAGCTGCCAGCACCGCAAAATCACTGAGTTTCAACTTCTGCGCGAGCATGGATATCGTCCAGAACAGGAACAATATCGTGAAACTCGAGCATAGGCACGACATGATGTTAATCATCATTGCCACCTTGGTGACGTCACCGAAGGCGAACAGAGAGAAGAAACGTCCGATGAGCTGGAAAGTAGGTGCTCCCGGAGGGTGTCCCACCTGCAACTTATTTGCCGTAGAAATATACTCGCCACAGTCCCACCAGCTTACAGTAGGCTCCATGGTCAAAAAGTAGACGATTGTCGCTATGGCGAAAATGGCCCATCCAACAATGTTGTTAAGCTTTTTAAAATTCATTTTTTCTTTTTTCAATTAAACTGCAAAGATAGATAAAAATTGTTAATCCATGTCTATTTTTTGGTTTTTAAATATTTTTTTTGGCAAAAATGATTTTGTATTGAATTTTTTTATATTTTTGCACCCGCATTCAGAATTGGAATGATGTCGAGTGGTGTAATGGCAGCACTGCAGATTTTGGTTCTGCCTGTCAAGGTTCGAATCCTTGCTCGACAACATTAGGAAAGAGTTGAAGGCCTGCTACGGAATGTAAC
>JAGCFU010000058.1 GCA_017649945.1 Bacteroidales bacterium
GTCGCAGTTGTCGAGGCAGTGCGCATAGTGGTCGATAAACACCTCGCTGAGGCTGCTGTATGTGTGTAACTCAAAGACTACCAACAGGTTTTTGTTTGCATATTGCTCGCGTAAAGCCTTCACTGTTGCCAATACCTTCGACGGTGCATGAGCGAAATCACGGAACACGAGGTTGCCTTTGGCCTTGTTTTCAAATAAAAGTTCAAGTCTTCTTGCAGCGCCTTTGAATGTCTTGATAGCCTCGTAAAACTGTGCATCGCTGATGCCGACTTGTTTGGCAACATAACGTGCAGCGTTGATATTCTTCATGTTATGCTCACCGAAGATCTGCACCTTCTCCTCTTTTCCGTCAGGCATCATCAAAATGGTGTCGTCGCCGTCGGTTTTGTATGGATGAATCTCGTAGCCATACGTTGGAACTGTTGCGTTTCCCGCTACTTTCTTAGCTTCGACATCATTGCCGTCGTAAATCAGGCAGCCGCCTTTCTCAATGGTATTTACAAATATTCTAAACTGCTCGAGGTAGCAATCGAATGTCGGGAAAACATTGACATGGTCCCAGCCGATGCCCGAAATCACTGCAATATGCGGATGATATTTGTGGAATTTCGGCACTCGGTCGATAGGCGAAGTGAGGTATTCGTCGCCTTCAATCACCATGTATTTCGCGGTCTCGCTGAGACGCACCATCACGTCGAAGCCTTCAAGTTGCGCTCCGACCATGAAATCGGTCTCGATGCCGGCTTGTTTCATCACATGCAGAATCATCGACGTTATCGTCGTCTTACCGTGACTGCCGCCAATCACAATGCGGATTTTGTCTTTGCTTTGCTCGTAAAGATATTCCGGATACGAGTAAATCTTAAGTCCAAGTTCTTGAGCGCGAACGAGTTCCGGGTTGTCGATACGCGCATGCATGCCCAAAATGACGGCTTCGTATGTGTCATCTAAAAATTCCGGATGCCAACCGAATTCTTTCGGCAAGATACCTTCTTTCTCCAAACGTGTTCTTGAAGGCTCAAAAATCTCGTCATCGGAGCCTGTAACTTCATAACCTTTTCTGTGTAAAGCGATTGCGAGATTGTGCATCGCACTGCCGCCGACTGCAATAAAATGGACTTTTTTCATATTTTCAATATTTGTCACCGCAAATTTACAAAAAAAATCAAACAATTATAGATATTTTAATGCCATTTTCGAATTGCTCTCAGTACCCTGTGGCAAGTCACTATTCTGCAAATGGCATTAAAAATATTAAAAAACTAATGGCTAATAGCTAATGGCTAATGGCTTTTTTATATATTTGCAAAAGAAATTTATAAAATGTTATTGGATAAAAGTCTAATAAAAAGTTTCAGCGATTATCTCCGTCTTGAGCAGTCGTTGTCTGACAATACCTTGAATGCGTATTGCCATGATATTGAATTGTTTAGGCAGCATCTTGAGGATAATGGCAATTCTCTCTCCATAACAGATATCACGCATAACAATATCGAGGATTTCTTGGCGAAGTTGTATGATTTGGGTATCAGTTCTTCGTCGCAAGCCCGCATCTTATCCGGATTGAAGAGTTTTTACAGATATCTTCTTCAGGAGAAGATTTGCGAAGAAGACCCCACCCTGCTTGTCGGCTTCCCGTCAATCGGCAGGCACATACCTGAAGTGTTAAGTTACGAAGAAATCGTGAAGATGCTCGAGGTCATCGATTTAAGCCAGCAGTTCGGGCATCGCAACAAGGCTATTATCGAGGTGATGTATGGCTGCGGACTTCGTGTTTCGGAGGTTATATCATTGAATATCAGTGATATTTATGTCAAAGATGAGTTTGTCCGCATCATTGGCAAAGGCGATAAGGAAAGACTTGTTCCCATTGGCAAGAAAACCCTGAAAGAACTGATGCTTTACACCCGTGGCGAGCGTCTTCATCAGGATATCAAGCCGAAATTCAGCGACAAGGTGTTCATCAGCGCGCGAGGCACAAGCCTGACACGCCAAAGCGTCTTTCTTTTAGTAAAAAGTCTTGCCGAAAAAGCAGGTGTCAAGAAGACTATCAGTCCGCACACGCTACGGCATTCGTTTGCCACACATCTTCTCGAAGGCGGCGCCGATTTGCGTGCAGTACAGCAGATGTTGGGACATTCAAGTATCTCGACGACTGAGATTTACACCCACGTCTCAGACGAGTATCTGCGTCAGGTGATTATGGAGTTTCATCCGCGCTGGCATTCCCAGAACACCTCAACTAACTGATTGTCATCGAAATAGAAGTCGAGATTCAACTCTTCATAAGTGATGCAGTCGCCGTCTTCCTTGTCTTCAATGAAATTTTCGTAGCCGTTTTGTTTCATCAGCTCGACGAGTTCATCTTTGTTCAAATCGAAGATTTTAGCCTCGAAAAGTTCCGTTTTCTCATTGAAAGTGTAGAAATTGGTCAGTTTCATCTCTGCGTCGCCCTCGAAATAGGCCGAGAAATCGTTGTCTTCGTAGTCAAGGACAACTACATGGCTGTCGTCTTCGTAGGCTGAATCGATTTCCTCTTGGTTTGTGGGCTGCCCAAGCACTTCGACAACATCATCGATAAGCATCCCGAAGCTGAGGTCGCCATATCCTTTTAAAGGTTCTATTTTAAAATTTTCCATCATGATTTTTTATATTTTAATTATTCAAATCTTATTGATTTAGAAGGTCTTACGTTATTTATAAGCATCGTCGGCAAAAGCAGCATCATCACCCAGAGAATCATCGTTCCGACGTTTAAGATGATGATATGCCAAATGTTCAGTTCAATCGGAACTGCCGAGAGATAGTACGATTCCGGCGAGAGCGAGATGATGTTGGTGAATTTTTGGATTAGGCACAACCCTATCCCTATCACGTCGCCTATTGCCATACCTATTAATAATATGCGGCACGAACGTCTGAGGAAGATGCTCCTGATGAGTCCGTTGCTCGCTCCCATAGCCTTGAGCAGACCTATTGTCGAGGTGCGTTCAAGTATGATTATCAGCAACATACTGATGATTGTGATGCCAGCCACAAGCAACATCAGCACTATGATAATCACCACGTTCATATCCTGAAGCTCGAGCCAGTCGAATATCTGAGGATAGCTCTCCATAGCCGAATACGACACGAGTTCCGTCGGGATGCTGTAATAAATCTGGCGGTTGTATTCGTTGATGAGTGCTTCATTATCAACCCAAATCTCAAGATGGCCTATTTCTCCGTTGTCCCATCCGTTTAGTCTTCTGATTTGATTCAAGTCGCAGTAAACGAAACGTTCGTCGCATTCCTGAAGTCCGGTTTCGTATATGCCTTTCACGTTGAATTTTCGTCCGCGGGCCTTCATCTCAGTGTCGACAAACCAGATTCTTACCGGGTCGCCGATATTCAAATTCATCTTATGGGCAATGATGTTCGATATCACCACATCGTTAGAGCGTTCATTCTCAGTGTATTGCGGAATCTCGCCACTAACAAGATATGAATCAATATATTTCCAATTATACTCAAAATCTACGCCTTTGAGGACAACCGCCTGAATCTCCTCATCAGTCTTGATGATGCCGGCTTTGTTGGCGGTTTTGTGCATCTCAGTGATGAAAGGCTTGTCGAGACGTGCGTTCAGGACGCTGTCAAACAGAAAGGGTGTCTCCTCTATCGACTCGTTTTGGTTCAGCGCCTGGATGTGAATCGGGGCTACAAAACCTATGACTTTATCCCTGATTTGGTTTTTGAATCCGACGACTACCGCAATGGAAATCAACATGATAGCTATGCCGAGCGCCACGCTTGCCACTGCAATACGCATCACTGTCGAAGACAGATTTTCCTTCGACAAAGAAAAAATTCTTTTCGATATGAATGTCGCCGCGTTCATTTTTTTCTTATCATTGCAAAAATAAAAAAATATTGAATATGGCAAGGAAATTTTTAGCTTTATTTGCTATAATTATATGTATTTCACTGAATATCAGCGGACAAGAGTTGAAAATTCTTGATGCTAAAGATGCTGTCGTAGGAGCTTCGAGGATGGAAAAATATCTTCCTATGCTTGACAGCAAACGCGTAGGGGTGGTCGCTAACCAGACGAGCATCATGGACAACGGCACGCATCTCATCGACACTTTGCTGAGTCGTGGCGTCAATGTGGTGAGGATTTTCACTCCAGAGCACGGTTTCCGTGGCACTGCCGATGAAGGAGCATCGATAGCATCAGGAGTCGATGAAAAGACCGGGATTGCCATTGTTTCGCTTTACGGCAAGAATAAAAAGCCTTATGCCGAACAGCTGCAAGGCATCGATATCATTGTTTTTGACCTGCAAGACGTGGGATGCCGTTTCTACACTTACATTTCTACGATGACATATGTGATGGAGGCCGCTGTTGAAAACAATATTCCTGTCATCGTCCTCGACCGTCCTAATCCGAACGGCTTTTATGTCGACGGTCCTGTACTTGAAAAAGACAACGCCTCATTTGTTGGAATGCATTGTGTGCCAATCGTTTACGGCTTGACAATCGGAGAATATGCCATGATGGTCAACGGCGAGAGATGGCTCGTCGACAGCTTGCAATGTGACTTGACTGTTGTTCCGCTTGGTAACTATGACAGAAACGCCATTTACAGGCTTCCGGTTAAGCCGTCGCCAAACCTGCCAAACTGGGAATCGGTGTACCTCTACCCTTCTCTTTGTCTGTTTGAAGGCACGAACGTGAGTGTAGGACGCGGCACTGATATGCCGTTTCAGGTCTACGGACATCCTGCAATGACCGATGACTTCGTGTTTGTGCCGAGAACCGCCGAAGGTCACCGTGCACCATTATATTCCGACAAGGAATGTCATGGCAAAGACCTCCTGGAATATGCGCATCGTTACAGAAACAACGAGAAAAAGCTGAACCTTTCGTGGATTCTTGACGCTCGTAATCAGCTTAAGGATGATGAGAAATTCTTTAACAGTTATTTCATAAAGTTGGTTGGCGTTGCCGACCTGCAACAAAAAATCGATTCCGCCTTTACCGAGGATGAGATTCGTTCATCGTGGAAGGACGGAATCGATAATTATCTGATAATCAGAGAAAAATATCTGATTTATTAGTGCATTCTCTTACCTGGATACACTTCAAGAGCTTTTCCGAGTATCATCATGGCGTCGCGGAGGTCGTCGCAGTTGAGGCAGTAGCTCAAGCGCACTTCCTGACGGCCGAGACCGATTGTTGAGTAGAATCCGCTTGCAGGAGCGAGCATCACTGTCTTGCCTTCGTAATTGAAGTCGGTGAGCATCCACTTGCAGAATTTGTCGGAGTCGTCAATCGGCAGATGTGCCACGATGTAGAAAGCGCCTTTAGGTGTCGGGCAGTATGCTCCCGGAATCTTGTTGATGCCTTCGACGCAGACGTCACGACGTTTCACGTATTCAGCCACGATGGCGTCGAAATATGAAATCGGGGTGTCGAGAGCGGCTTCACCAGCCACCTGACCGTATGTAGGAGGCGACAGACGAGCCTGGGCGAACTTCATTGCCGTGTTGATGACTTCACGGTTGCGTGTCACCATACGACCGACGCGGATACCGCAAGCGCTGAAACGCTTTGACACTGAGTCGATCAATATGACATTATCGTCAACACCTTTGAGGCTCATCGCTGAATAATGTTTTGAACCGTCGTAGCAAAACTCACGATAGACCTCATCGGAAATGAGATAGAGGTCATATTTCAGGATGATCTGACGCAGACGTTCCATCTCCTCTTCTGAATAGAGGTAACCTGTAGGGTTGTTAGGGTTGCAGATGAGAATAGCTTTGGTGTGCTCTGTGATAGCTTTCTCAAAGTCCTCGATCGGAGGAAGAGCGAAGCCGTTGCTGATCTCAGAATAGATCGGGCGTACACGCACTCCTGCTGTCTGGGCGAAGCCGTTGTAGTTTGCGTAGAACGGTTCCGGGATGATGATCTCATCGTCAGGGTCCATGATGGTCTGGAAGGCTATTGAAAGAGCCTCAGAAGCACCGTTTGTAACGATGATGTCATCCGGAGTCACGTGGATGTTCAGTCTGTCATAATATTCGCAGAGTTTCTTTCTGTAAGAAAGAGTACCGGCAGAATGGGTGTATTTGATAACTTTTTCGTCATAATTCTTGACAGCTTCAAGGGCGTATGGAGTTGTCGCGATATCTGGCTGACCGATATTCAGGTGATACACGTGAATACCTCTTGATTTTGCTTCGTCAGCGAAAGGAACGAGCTTTCTGATTGGCGAAGCCGGCATGAACTGGCCTTTTTTTGAAATTCTCGGCATAATATAAAATTAGGTATTAGTTATTCTTGTTGACAGGGCTGCCTACGCTTTCCATTTTCAATGGAGCCGCGTCAGTTGGCTGAGGCTCGATGGTACCTTTGATATGCAGTTTTATCTCTTTGTTAACAACAGCATTAGAGAACACTGTGACATATTTGTTAAAGTTACCTGGACGGTCGGTGTTTTTGTAAGTCACCTTGATGCAGTTTGATTCTCCTGGGAGTATCGGCTGTTTTGGCCATTCCGGGACGGTGCATCCGCATGACGATTTAGGTTGTGAGAGGATAAGCGGTTCGTTACCGGTGTTGACAAACACGAAGTCATAAGAGCCGTTGCCTTTGAACGGGATATTACCGAAATCATGGTTGGTTTCCTTGAAGGTTATTTCCGGACCGTTTTGTGCAAATAATGAACACATTAAGAACAATGCGCTGATTAAAACAAATAATTTTTTCATATCAAAAAATTTATTACAATTTCAACCTACAAAGATACATAATTTTCTAATATGTGAAATGAAAAATAATTTTTTTAAAAAATTGAAAAAAAATGTCGGGGGTATTCAAAAAAGGTGTACTTTTGCACCCTGAAAACGGCGGGGTAGCTCAGTTGGTTAGAGCGTCGGATTCATAACCCGGAGGTCATGAGTTCAATTCTCATCCCCGCTACACTTGTAACTATTTGATTATCAGCGAGTTTCGGCTCGCTGGTGTCATTTTACCGGGGCAGCAACGGGTCAGCACTTTATCGGATATCAACTTATTTTCTTTGTCGGGGCAAAGAAAATAAAAAAAATGTCTAAATCGCAGAAAATCAACGAATTAACACAGTACACCTTACCGCGCTATGTGGATGGCGAAGACAGCTACATTATTTTCTACGCCTACTACCCTCCTACCGGCTCGATGCGCCGCAAACGCATCAAACTCAATTATATACATTCCAAATCACAGCGCAAAAAACGCGCTGGAGAACTCATGCGACGCCTGGTGCAGATGCTTTCCAGTGGCTGGTCGCCTTGGGATGATCTGGAGAATGAAGGCTTGACAATTTTTGCCGAAGCTCTGACCGACTATAAGGCTCATATCCAGCATGATTATAATATAAAATTGTTAAAAGAGTCGTCGTTTAACACCTACACAAGCTATCTGAAAATGCTCGATCTGTATCTGGAGACGCACAAAATCAAATTTTTAGACCAGTTCGACTACAATTTTATGACAAAATTTTTGGACTGGATTTTGTATGATCGGAAAAATACGGCCAGAACCTACAATAATTACTGTGGATTTTTTGTTACGCTATGCGAATTTTTCATTAAGAAAAAATACCTGGCGAAGAATCCGGCACTGGAACTAAAGAAAATCCCAAAGTCCAGGATCGAAAAGCAGCGCGACATCTTTACCTCGGAAGATCTAACGGAGCTGTTTCGACGCTTGGAGCGACACGATCGTAAATTCCTCCTGGCTTGTTATTTTGAATATTACTGTTATATCAGACCTGGCGAGCTGTGGCGTATCAAGGTCGGCGACGTCAATCTGAGAGAACAGACATTGACCGTCTCTGCGAAGATCTCTAAGTCGAGCCGAACAGACGTTATTACTATTCCTCGGATTGTGATAGAGTTGTTGCTGGATCTGGGAGTATTACAGAAGCCGGCTGACAATTACATCTTCGGTGAGAGGTTTGAGACCTGCAGCCGTCCAGGTGAACGCAAAATGTTTTCGCATTATTGGGAGCGACACATTGTATCGCCTCGCGGCATATTTCCAGAGCTGAAAAACCGCCGCGTGTGCTTCTACAGTTTAAAGGGCACTGGTATTACAAATATGCTGGAAAACAGCGTGCCGTCAATAGTGGTGCAGCGACAGGCGCGGCACCGCCATCTGACGACAACCGAAATATACATGCAGACAAAACAGATCCGCACCAGCGAAGAGCTGGCCGACTACCGGTAAGATAAATAGCTTGGGCGTTTTAGATAATTTCTTTGAAATTTTTGTAAAGATACTCGCCTATTTCGCGCAAGGCTGTAGCCTGTTCCTGAGCTGTAAGCTGCTTGCCGTCGCCTATTGGAAGTATTCTCTGCGTGTCGTTGTAACGGCCCTTTTTAAACTCAATCTTTATTCTGTTATCGAGATCTGCAACGATATACCATCCTGGTTTGTTGTCGATGGTGGTGACGGCAAAACGCTCGTTGTCTATGGGTTTAATGGGAATCGGCTTTATATCAATGGTCTTAATGTCATGGTTGCCTACAAAATTGATGTAGGCCTCCGTCTGCTCCATGCGGCGCAGGGCATCGGACCGGTTGCGGCCGACAACCCTTGCATCCAGTTCGTCGCCGTTGGTTAATTCGATTTTTATCTGATAGCGTTTCATCTTTTATCGCCGGTGTTAGACTGTCGGCACGTCAGTTTTTATTATAAGTTTATCCCAAGTGATAGACTTCCTTTAACTGTTTTTTTGTGTATGGTATATCAAAGGTGCCGTCTTTTTGAACTTGAATTTTGCCAAACTGCGCGTCAGTAATTATTCTGCACATATATTTCTTATCCAACTTTTTATCAAATCCCTTAAGGTATTCTAATGCCTTACTGCGATTTGCGAAATGGATAAAGGCGTGTTTGTTTCTAATTGATGTTGTGTTAAGCTCACCAAACATTTTACGGTCATGTTGAGTTACAACACCTTTTACTGGTTCAATAATTACCCAGCTTATTGTGTATGGACTTAAAGTTTTCATGGTTGCAAATTTATTTAATTTTTAAATATAAAACTAAAATATAGTAAATTTTATTTTACTTTTTAAAAAACAGTCTCGCAAATAATACAACGATAATCCCTATCACGAGCCATTTCACGATTTCGCCTATATCGGTTGTGCGCTCCTGGCGCACTGTTATCCGGGGCACATGGTATTCGGCCCGGCAGCGTATGAATGTCGTGTCCGGTTGGTAGGATATCATGTACCCTCCCCTCGACGGCAGCCTCTCGATGGTGAATGTGCCTTGAGGGGTTTTCTTGGTGACGATATCGGTTGGTGTGAGCGTGCAGGCGTTGCTGTCGGCGACATAAAAGTCTTCGAGCGAGAACATTACAGTGTCGGCCGGCAAAGCTGCGGTTATGACCGTATCGATGCGGACGGTGTCGTAAGACAGCAGCTCCGGATGGTCGTTGACGATGCTCTGGATCCGGCGGCTGGCGCGCCGTGTGGTGTCACACGACGCGAGGCCGACTACCGTCATCAATAAGATTACATATATGGCTGAAAATCTAAGAAGTCTCATAACGTCGTGTCTTTAGATGTCTGATTCATTATAAATCTCACAAGGAAATAGGCTGCAATGATGCCTAAAATATAGTATAATGTCTTGTCTTTCATAGTTCCTCCTTATTAGCTTGCAGTGACGAATTTATTTGTTTTGATCAGCGATTTGCTGATGACGCCGCCGCCCAATGCTGAACCGGGACACGACTTATTGCCGCATTTAACTTCAATTTTCACAGGCCTGTTGTCCGGCGCGCCGGATTCATACCATCTGGTAACTATGGCGTTAGGTGTGCCGCAGTAAGGGCATTTTTCGGTAGTAACGACAGGATAGAGTCTGTCTTCGTCGGCGTTGGTTGTGGTCGACGCAGGTGGTGTCGGTGGGATTTCAGTGGTGATGTTAGGGTTTGGCGGCGTTCCGCCTCCACCGTTCCAGGAGCCTCCGGAATTGCCGGCGTCGGTGTTAGTGTTATCTGTTGAGATATAGAATTTGTTTTGATTTGTTTTTTTGCGGTGGTAGAAAACATATATCAGCACCGCGGCGATGATAAGATACAAGTAAGTGTTTTTCATAATTTATTGAATTTATTTGTTTTCGTTTTCAAAGTCTCCTATTGTTACTTCTGTTTTACCGTGTTTAATCCTCGCATCAATTCCCATTGAAATTGAATGATAGACGACGGCCAATGTTGCGAAAGCCCACAGCTCGCCGACGGCTGTAAGTACGCTGCCGTCGATAGCGCCTTTGGGTGGGATAAAAAATCCTGTAATTATCAGCAACACACTAATTATCAGGCATATCCAGAAAGATACGCTTTTAACTGTTGCCTTTTTGATAATGTCGCTCATGCCGCAGCCTCCTCTCCTATTGGTTCTGGTGATTCGGGATCTTCTTGTTCTTTCTGCCGTTCAAGCTCTTCGATAACTGCTTCGGCCGTGTTGATGTCGAAGCGGCACTGTGCGCGCCTGGTCTTAACCTCCTGTGGCATTGGTGAACCGCCTTCATATTCGCGGTGACCGTAGAAATCGGTGTCGTGAAGATAGTTCTTTGCGCCGGTAATGATGGCGCACTGTTCATTGATCTGTTCGTCGATTGTTTTCATATCCTGTCGAATTTTAATTTGATTAATTGATTATGCTTGTATCCGTCTTTGGCCACCATACACAGACGGTTCCAGTCCATTTCACAGAACTGCGACCAGTCAGGGCTTATCGCGGCGTGCAGACGCTTGATATTTTTAAACTCATTCTTATTCTTAAGATTGCCGAAAAACGAGTTTACAGAAGAAATAAATGTATCCAGATGCTTGACCTTGTTACGGCATCTGTTAAGCTGCCGTATCCGTTTTTCAGCATTGCGGATTATGCGGTTATGCACATAGAGCCGGTCGCCTTTGATGTATGCGCCGAGAAAATGCACACCGCGGCTTACCGGCTGGCAATAGAATTTGCGAGGGTGCATTGTTGCGCCTACGGCGTTGTATTTATCACGGAACAGCGGTAAAAGCAGAAGCGCAGCATCCTTGTTATCCACCACCAGAACGCTGTCATCCACAAACCGCGTATAATGCAGTCCCATTTCATCCGCGGCCCAGTGATCGATATCGTTGAAGTACAGATTCATTGCCACCTGCCAGATGAGGAATCCTATCGCGCCGCCGATACCGTCCGGCTTGTTGAATAAGCTTTTGGCTTCATCGATGAGACTCCACATTTCGCGCGGCGACTTGCGGTAACAGTGGTTTTGAGGATTTGCATGTATGCTTATCATGATCATCCAAAGCAGATCCTCTCTGTCGTCGCCGGTGTAGTTGTCGTTAACAAGCCGCTGAAGCTGTTTGCAGGCGATATCGCGGTTAGCGTTTGGAAAACATCCGGATAAATCCCAGGTGATAACCCAAGCCTCCTTTGTGTAGTTACACGACACGCGTTTCATGTCGGCGGCCAGCTTTGCGACGGCAGCGTCGGTACCCATTCCCTTACGATTATTGAAGGTGCTGTCGGTCAGTTTTTCTTCGAGTATCGGCAAGATCCGCCAGATGATATACCACTGAATAATCCTGGATTCCAGCTCGCAGGCGAAAACCTCACGCGGTTTCGGCCTGGTGCTTATAAAGGTGTAGTTTGATAGAGCTCTGTAGGTACGCTCGTTTATAGCTGTCAGAAGATTATGCAGACGGCGTTCACAGTCGACCTCGAAAACAACAGCGTCTTCGCTACGACGTTTGTTTTTGCGAGCCATGAAATAAACCGTGTATAAATCCTCTATTTTCACCATATCATTTAGTTTTTACCGATTCGGAGACGACCAGAACCCTGAACGAGTTGTAGAAGTTGTTGTTGTTGACTATCCCGTTGTTGTTGTAGTTCCATGCGTTGTTGCCGGAGTACCGACACACAGACCAATGGTTCGAGGCCAGACGGCGCGCTGCTGTCGTAACTCTGAATGAGAGTGCGCGCCCCTTCAATATAACTATGGACTGATGGCACCGTATAGGTGTCATTCTTGCCGAAGCGCACCCACATAAGCCCTCCATTTTATCATACCTTCGTCAATAACAGCGATATGCTCCCTGAGTTTGTTGACGGTCGATTCCCTCTGATACATCTTCTTATCGATCGCCATCCGGATTTCAACAACCACTATCGAGAACTCCTTCATCATGTCGTTAATAGCATTGATTTTATCTATAATCTCGCTACTGCCAAGCTTATACGAAAGTATGAAGTCTGCCAAAGCCTTCTCAGTGTGCTGGAAAATTGAGTTCCCAAGCATTATCCTGTCGCGTTTCGGCATTTCCCACTGAAAATCATACAAATCCGAGAGGAGATTTATTGTTTCAACGAAAATATCTTCTTTTGTCTTCTTTGCCATATCGCTTCAATATCAAGTTTTCTTTGTGGGGCTTGTTTAAAAGCCCCACATTTTAATATTAATCATCAATAGTTGAAGCGGAGACGACCAGAACCCTGAACGAGTTGTAGAAGTTGCTGTAGAGGACTATCCCGTAGTTGCTGTAGTACCATGCGCTGACGCCGGAGCACCGACACACAGACCAATGGCTCGAGGCTGGCGATATACGCGACCATCCGTTAACCAAATTCATACCATAACTGACAGGATCTGAGTAATCGGTCTTAATGCCTCTCATAAGTGCACCCAACTCATACATTGACGGAGACCACCATGTGCCTGCGCCATGACCTTCAATGGTATTGCCACCAGACATTGCACCGTAGCGGTGTGCCCAAACTGCCGCCGCATACGGACACTCTTCGTCTCCACGGCGTAACACTGTTTTTTGTGACAGCTTTTCGGTCATCAACTTTCCGGTGCGGAATTTCATTACACCACGATTGAGCTCTTCAAGGTGTACCTGGCATTTTTCAATGTAATTTTCGTAAGTACCGAATAAGGTTCTAAGGTTGGCACCCAATACGTTTGTCTCAAAAAACACCCTTGTTACCGGAGCCTGGTCTGGAACTATGTTGGTTGGAGCCGTCGTTGGAGTGCTGCCGGAAGTGGCGAAATAACCCAAGGCGCGGTCATAGCACATTACCTGGTAATAATTAAACTCCTGACCGTTTTCGTTGCGTGTAGTATTAGTGGTTTCGGCAGCAATCTCTGTACCTACCAATTTAGTTAGGGTGCAGGAAGTTATCGAACAGACTGACTCGTAACTGTTGTAAGTGCTCATCTGGAGGATTCCACGTCCACTCTGATCGACATAAGCCTCCCACTTTGCCGCGTGATCCGCAAGCCAGCTGTTAAGTTTGGAAATGAAATCGGCAAGCTGGGCTTCGGGGTCGGCTTCACCGCGGTAGGTGTACTCAAACGGTGTCGCTATCGCTGTGTTTTGGAGCGTTACCGTCAAACTATGAAGCGCGTCGTCAAACAGACTTGAATCCGGAACAATCTGATAATCACACACATTGCTCCATTGCTCCGAATGGTTGTTTACGCCGCCAACGAAATAAAACTTTTTGCCACTGACACGGTAAACCTTACCGACAACCGGTATCGAGTTCACAAGCTCCGATGTAGCGGTGTATGGATCAATGAATCTCTTTTTGCCGTTGATTTTAACGTAGAAATCACCCACTTTAGGGCGCTTCCTGGAGACATTCTGACCGTTATACATTACAGTATTGTCGCTGAGTATCAACGATACGCCGGCGACATGATCGCTTTCGTATTCCGACCAATTATTATAAATTTGTAATGACATATGCTATTTGTTTTAATTATCCAATCTTACATAACTCGCAGCGTTGGCCACGCCGAGGGCCATATATACATGAACCGCGGATCCTGACGCGACAAGCACATTATCCTTGCTAAAAGACCAACCTGAAATGTAGAACTGACCAACAAAGTCCGGAGTTCTGGCCGGTGAGTCTGCACCGAAATATATAAGCGGATATCCACATACTTTTGGCAGATCATCCATATTTATCCCAGAGCAATGAATATCGCCGGTGTTCTCCGGATCTACAGCCTCAATCTCGCCGTTAAGGTTGTTCAGAGCCGCGTCAATAACCGGTGACACGTCGGCGATGGTGTTGATATGATTGCCCATAAGATTCCACTCCTGGCCGTCATAGATGAACTCGCAAACGCCCATCAGGAGCGTCTTGGAATTACCATCGGTTATTGCCACGCCGTTGGCGTAAATAACTTTTGCCGGAAGGCTGCCGACTGCAAGTGTCGGATTCGAGGCGGTGTTTGCGTGCTCGAAACGTACAACGACACGATCACCTGTAAGGCTGCGGAATTCCGCCGGAGCAACATTTACGGTTTTGGCTGCAACGTCGGCCGCTGTAGAACATACGCCGTAATGTTTAACAAGAACGTCATCGGCGTTGATGCCGCTGTCCTCCAATTCATCCGGCGAGCTGCCAAACATAGGTATATTGTCCGCTTCGGCCTGTTCCGGTGCGTGTATGTCTCCGACACCTCCCACGATGTCCATTTCTCCGGACAATGGATTAAACTGGTATTCTTCTGACATTTTTACAAGTATTTATAGGTTAATTCAGTGCGACGTTCCCAAATATTATCGAACTTCATATCGCCATCGGCGAACTGCTCTACAACGGTCTGCGTGTCACCTACTGTTGTGATAGTCATTCTCTTAATACTCCAAATCGGCTCAGACACCAATCCGTTACTGTTGGAGCATTTGCCCTGGTAGATTGTCTTGTCACCGTTCTGGGCCGTTATAATCTCTGTCTGATGCCAGCCGGCATGTAAAAAACCGTATAATTCAATGTTGTTTATCATCGTGTAATAATATTAATCGTTAATAATACCGCCGCCACCAATAAAACTATCACAGCGGCGAGCAGAAAAAAACCTTTTGAATACAATAGGTATTCAGCTTCGCGGCGGCGTTGCAGGCCTTTTAGTGTCTTGCCCTTGGCCTTGTCCCAGACCTTCCACCATGTTTCGAGCTCCGGACGCGGTTTGGTGCTCTCCCTGAGCTGCTTGAGGAGTGTCGATGAGTTGAATTTACCCGAGCCGATGTTGTAGACCAAGGACACGAGGGCGTCGAACTGGAGCTGCGACAGCTTCAGTCCGGTCGCGTTCACGGTGTTCTCCGCCGCCTTGAGGTCTTGCTGGAGCAATGCGTCAGCACCTGCCTCGGTCACCGTATCGCCCTCTTTCACGCCCCCTGTATGGCCGTAACCGATAGTCCAGATGCCGACCGGATCGAGGTACGCGTTTTCGCGGTAGCCCTCGAAGGTCTTTATCAGATTGCGGCCTATGATGCTCGTTTTCATTTCGATGCAGCTTTGAGTGCCTGTTTCCAGGTCATTTTTTTGTGTTTCTTGGAGGCAGCCTTGGCCGCCTTTGTCACACTCTTTTTGCCGGTCTGCTTGGCAATTTCCTTAGCCCAATTAATAACCTTTACGCGAGGCTTCTTTGCCGTTTTCTTAGCTGTTGCCATACCTATAATTATTTATTGTAAGATTTTTTGATAATTTCGTCATACTGAGCCTCGGTGATGGTGCCGTTGCCGCTGATAGAATTGGCCCATACATATTTGAACGCGGCAAGTGTCTTTGCACCATATTTGCCGTCCTCGTCCAATTTTTCGTTGTAAGCTCCCGAATCATTGATAAGCTTCTGTAGATATCTGATCTGAGCTCCCATAGAACCTTTGTCGGCCGAATAAACGCCTACCATGTCATAAGGTCTTAGCGGATATTTTGCATCGGTCAACCCCATTGAGTCTGCCGTATTGCCGGTGCCATAAAACAGTGCAGCTTCAGCAGCCGCATTGTTTTTTCTTCTGCGGCGAATAATTAAGATAACGACTATCAGCACCACTACGGCTGCGACGTAATACCAGTTTTTCTTTAAGAATTTGATAATGTCTTCCATTTTTGTTGATTTTTAATGATTTTTTTCTAAAAAGGATATGTGACATTGTTATCGGCAAGGATTGCCCTGATTTCGGCCTTCTCGCCGTCAGTCAAAACCCGGCTCGACATAACCTGCCACAAAGTATAGTCGCCGTCTTTGGCGCCTGAAGTCCAGGCAAGATCCAGTGTCCTGGTACCGAAAGCGTCAGTAAGCTTGAGCAGGTCACTGTTTGTCTTCATAGCTCTAAACACTTCGTACACTTGTTCCTGGTTTACGCCGCGATAACCGGACTTGCGATCGTTGAGGGCGCCGACCAGTCTTTCCGCAAGAATGGTATATTCTCCGTCGGTGTAAGATAATTCGGATACCACAACGTCCTGGCCGAGTTTCTTGGACACTTTTTCAATGTCTATTTTTTCTTTGATTTTCTTCCAGATCTTTCTTATGACAATAATCGCCACTATCGCCACGACGACCCAGATTGCGATTTTGATGTACTTTTGATTTATACCGAAATCCACTTTCATAATTTTTGTATTTTTTAATGTTTTTTATACTTTTTAACCAAATAGACAATACCGACGAGCACCACGGCCGTAACCGCCAGAACCAGCCATATATCCGTATAGTCGGCAGGTGTGACTTCCATAAAACCCACACCGTACTCCTGTTCATATTTGTAGACGTCATCTAAAATCCAGTCATACTTGCTGACAAGATGACCGTATGAAGATATTTCGAGCGGCGTCATAAGCGGTTTCATCTTTCCCATGAAAAAGCTGTACGCCGACCTGTCGGAGCTTCTTCTGGCCAGACGGAACGACTGTCGGAGATATGAGTCGATAACCTCCCTCTGAGCGTCTTCACTCAAGGCGTTGAATCCTGAATTTTTATTGCGCTCGAAGGCGGCAGCGTTATAGCTTAGGTCGTTGATATAGTTAATTATGGTATTGACAGCATGATTGATGCCGAAATCAACGGCAGTTTCGGCGCTAAGGCCCGAAACAGACGCCGAACCCTTCGACTTATCGATGAAGTTAATGCGTGCCTGGCGCTTGCTTGCTGTCTTACCCCGACGGACAAATATTTCGTCAGTGATCGCATTGCACCGGTCTTCGTCATACACCCCGTATAACAAATGCACATACTCGTGCACCCAGATGTAATCCTTCATCAGAGGCGACAACCTCGGGAAATCGCGCCGGTTAAGCTCGATGACGCCGGTGTCGTGGTTACACCTGGCAAGCCAATGGCCTGTATCGGTATATATCGCTCTTATTCGTCCCATAACACCCATGCCACCGCCAATAAAGCGAGAATTACAAACTCGAAAGGAATACGCTGTTCGGCAACGGCGACCTGTGAATCCGCAACCCGTGAATTGGTCTTGTTTTTCGATGTATTATTTTTGTTGCCGTCGCCTTCGAGCCGATGTCCCGGAGGAACATTGTCGATTTCCAAGTCATAAAGAAACTCCTTGGTGCGGTCTTTGGTGACGTCACCGCCGAGATTGCGCAATTCATTAATATACTCCTGGTCAGGCTCACCGCTCTTACAGTGATCCATAAGATCTTTGGCCATCACATAAAGCATCTTCTTAGTCTGATTGGACTTGTCTTTGGCGATGAAGTACAGCCACTGAACATTCTCATTTGTTAATCCGCCGTATTCAATATCCAAACCGCGTGTCAGATATGTATTAATGAGACTGGCTGTGCGTTGCTGCGAAAATTCAGGAAGTTCGCCTGTTTTTGCCTTGGGTAGTATCCAGCAATATTTTACGCCGTTTCTACTCTCGTGTTTGGCGCCTGCTATACGGCCAGCGAGCTCTTTCATCCAGCTTTTCATTTTCTGCCCCCTTTCAAAAGATATGCCACAAGCAATACCGCCGTAGCGACCGCCAAACCGATAACAATATATTTGTTAGTGTCGCCGCCGCCTTCCGGATTCTTATTCAATATAACAATATCGTTGATTTTTTTAACAAAGCCATCTGGATCGTTGTCCGTTACAAAGATGATACCGTAGCGGCCTATTTCTTCGCTGTATGCCTGCTTCACCTTCACACCCGGAAAGAAATCAGAATGTGCTGAGAAGATGACGGCAGCATTGTTGGCTGCTTCCAGGTTTTCAACTCCTTCCGGATTTTGGATACCAACCCATATATAATATTTACCATCCGGATCATCGCCCTGGTATTGACCAAGCATGTTGTAGCCTGTTTTCTTTCTGAAGTTCTTATGCTTCAAAAAGAATGTCGAGGAGTCATACTTGTTGACTTCGCCGGTGAGATATTGGGCCAGTTCCTGTTTCCAATCCATGCCTGCTACTCTTTAGAGAATAAAATAATAATGAGTGCCGCCAGCCACATCCACCAGTACTCGCCGAACAGACGTTTTATGTCGCTCATGGAAGAACAGATACATGTAGGGCATTGGGGGCATTCCGGAATCAAGGCCGCTGCCGGATCGTCAGGCGCGACATACTTCTGATCGGAAACATCCGGGGTGTTCATGCTTTGGGCGTAGCCCGTCACCGGAGGATTGGTTATAAATTTACCGCTGTTGTTTGTCATTTTATTTTCATTTTTTAGTTATTAAAATTACGGCGACTATTAAAATGAGAGCCCCGGCCCCGAGACCGACATACAGCAATGTATTGTCGTCGGTGGTGCTGATGGTGGGTGTCGGATAGACAACAACCGTCTTGCCACTGTACTTTGCATTGATGTACGAAGTGCCGAGGCTGTCAACGACACCGAACAGTCTGTCGAGCGCTGCCATTATTTTCTTATCGACAAAACCAAAACAATGATAAGCACAAGAACGACCGCGCCGATGCCGACGTACATCCAAGTGTTGTCGCGCTTCGTTTCGGTATTGCCGGTAGTTATGTTGTAGTTGACATCCTGCTTGCTGCCGAACCAAGCCGAAAGCACATCGGCAACTGCATCTATACCCTTGCCGCCGAGGTAGTCAAACTGGCCACTGTAGCCGCCACCATTATCAGACGGCAACGAGCCGTTGATAGGTTTTGGGTTTCTGAGTTCGATAGTGTTTGGGTTATGGCTCACTGCTGGTTTCAGTTTAATTGTAGTCATAATATCAGTTTTATTGTTTAACAAAAAAAGGCGGCGTATATTTCGCCGCCCACTTATTCAAAGCATACAAACTTACCCGATTACTTAGAGAGCGTGAACTCAATGGTGAAGTCGGCTCCAGGTGCAACTGTCAACAGAAGCAGTGTGGTTGCATCCATCATGAGGTTTTGCTGCGCAAGGTCAACGATAATCATATCCTGATCGTAGTTGGCCGGATTCTTGCAGCTGGCCAGATTGATGTAGTCAGAAGCGGCGGTTGTACCGATGGCCGATGATGATACTTGGAACTCCTTGTCGAACTGGTCACGACCTGCGCCGCCTGTCTTGTTGTTTGTCAGACGGATCTGAGTAATCCTGGCGCCTACGCGATTAATGTAGTCGAGGAAATCGCGATAACGGCAGCGTGGGCTACCTGGAATAACTGTAATAGGATAGTTCTTGGTTGAAGCGACATCTGCGTCGTAGTTGTCGGCAACCTGATCGCAAGCGTAACCGGCTGCCACCACAGAAGCAGGATCAGCGTAGCTCAACTTGACGAAGTCTTGAGACAGCGCGTCTGTTCCGGTGACAATGGACTGTGTGTTGAAATGGCCTGGAAGCAAGCAGATTTTCTTTTCGTTGCTGTTGTCAGTATTCACCAGACGGAATGATACGACTGGTTTTAATGCACGTTGTAATTCACTCATTTTTCTTATTATTTTGGAAGTTTTAAATTGTTTTAATTTCGTTAGCAATCTGATTGTAGTAATCTTCGCTGAAGAGTTTGCTTGTGGCATACATCTGATACACCGCACTCAATACGAGCTGCTGGTTGTAGGTGACGCCGTTTGCACTGGCTCGTTTCTGAAGTGCCGAAATAGACCATCCGTTTGTACCGTTCTTAGCAGCATTCATGATTGTGGCGACCCATCCTAAAGCAGATGATTTTTCGTAAGGCGTCATGCTTGTTGCGTTAATGATGCCTTGAATTGAATCGTTACCGGTCGACTGCGAGCCGTCTGTTACCACCGCCTGTGTGGTACCGCCGAACAATCCTCTGCGATACAAGTAATAGAGGATGATTGCGATAACGGCAATTATGATGACTTTTTTAGTTGTACTCATCTTATTCACCCTCCTTTGGTGCCGGTATTTGGGTTGGATTCGAGCTCGATCTCATAAAGATCAGCACAGTAAGCACGAGTGTTGCCACGGCGACAATACCCATAATCATGTTGTTTTTGAAAATTCTGTCTAACATTTTTTCATTTTTTTGAGGTTATTTAATATGAAATACAATTTCAGACCGCAAAGGTATGGCCGCGGTTTACGTCAGGTTTCGGGTTGCGACGGATTGGGAATGATTATTGCGGATTATACCGAGTTGTCCACTATTGGGCACAAAAAAAAACCTCCTTGCTATCGCAAAGAGGCTAAAAAAATATTAACTTATGGAAAAAAAATTACTATTCCAATTTAGACAGGATTATCGCCACCTGGCGCGCGTTGTAGATATTGCCCTGGCGCGGCCCGATTTCGGAGGCGAAAGGCTTGAGCCATTTCCGAACTGTCCGGCAACTCACACCCCAGCGCTGTGCAAGCTCGCTCGTTGTCATGGGTCTGATATCTTTTTCGGTCATTTTACAGGTTTTTTACAATCATATAATAATGTGCGTACTTTTCAGGGTCTTTGACAAAGCTCTCGTTGACCCGACGCACCGCCTTCTCCACAAGCGCGTAATTGCCGATGCGATTCTTGCGCACCTGGATATTGTCGGTCGTGTGCCAGATGAAGAAATGTGTGGCGTAGGTGAAGAAGATAGGCGGCACGGTGGTGAATCCGTGACCGATAGCGAAGAAGTCGACGTCGTTCTGACGGCAGGCGGCAAGCATACGGCGTATCATCGGATGCGGCGTGTCGGGGATATAGCTCTTGCAGTCGTCGAATATCAGAAGGCCATGCTTGAATGACCGGCACACCTCGGCGATATCGTCAAGCTCGTAGGCTATCACACGGCGCGCACCTTTGTATTTCGCTATCCTTACCGGAAACTTCGGATGCACCAGCGAAATATCAAGCCACTCATCCTCATGCGGCGTCACGATCAGGGCACGGCGACCGGCCTCAAGATTCTTTCTCAGGATCTTGCGTAAAACGGTCGTCTTGCCGGTGCCAGGAGCACCGACAAACACCGTTTTATACACTGCTCGAAGCTGCTCAGGCTTTTGCGCCTGAGGCTTCGGTGGAACCGGCTGTGTTATCTGCTCCGTTTTCGTTATTTCTTCTGTATAGTTCATCTTTCAATCGCTTAATTTCAGTGGCCTGTTCCTTCAGTATCCTTTCTGTGTCGTCGGCACGGCGTTCAAGTTCCATTATACGGCGGTCTTCAAAGGCCTTGCGTGCAAGCGGTATGTAGATGGCTATGGTCAGAATCGCGACACGCAATCCTGGGCCAAGCTCCCACTGTTTATCCTCGGCAAGTTCACCCCAGGCTTCGCCCAGATCGTCAATATCCTTTTCAGAGGCATGATAGCTATTGCCGCTACCCTTTGCCACCAGATTTGACATTGTGAGGTCAAAACTGGTATCAAAGAGCTTTGCGATATGATATCCTGTCTTGGCAAAACGCTCAGGATTAACAGGCTCGCGTTCCCCTTCGTACGGATTCCACACACCGCCGCCAGGCTGTTCATCGGCAGCCGCTGCGCCATCAGGGTCGATGAGATTATTAGGTATTTCGTCGGCGGTCTTAGACTCTTGCTTCGGCTCGAAAAATTCCGCATACTGCGTCTTTTTATCGAACTGGCTTATAAAGTCATCGATCGTTAGAATACCGGTTTCGCCGGACACCCCGCCACCGGCCATATCATGTAACTTACCCATTGTCGGCCTCCTTAATTAATTTACAGATAAAATCTTTACCTTTATACTCCTCTAAGGCGCGGATCTCGTCTTGTTCGTTGATAGCTACAATCTGTATAAGACAGTCGGTTTCGCCAGGGAAAATCATAACGGCAGTGTTCTCTCCTTCATCGCATTTTGCCGCTTTAATTCTGGCGTTGACTGCTTTAACTATAAGCTCAGGCACTCCGTCGATAAGCGATTGCGGAATTGCTCTTAATGCCAGTTTCAGCATTTTGTCGTTAATAACACCCATTTATTCCTCCTTTGTTTCCTCGGTTTTCTTCAATGAAGCCTCGTAGTCCTTCTGGGCCTTGCGCAACTCGTCTGAGCTAACGATCATAGGCAAGTGGTTACTGAGTGGATTCTGGAGATCCTGAATAAAGTTGTTTGCCAGGATCCAGAACGGTGTGCGCGCTTTCTTGTCTTTAGCCGACTGTAGTTTAGCCATTTTATTAAGGAAATACATAGGCACTGGTGGCAGCTCTCCGCCGACGTAGTAAGGTGAATGTTGCTCACCGGCTTTGAGCCGTCTGTTTTCGGTTTCGAGTTCCTCGATGCGGAGCTGGAGCTGAGTACCGGCTTCGTTATTGCTGTTGATGGTGTTGTTTGCCGCATCGAGTTTGGCGCGAAGTTCGGTGATCTCGTTTGCCCTGGCTTCGATATCGGCTTCCAGTTCGGCGTTGCGCTGCATCAGAACAGGGTTGTCTTTGATAATGTTTTTCGGCGGGTTTTCGTAGAAGTCCATAAGGTTGCGGAACGCGCCGCCATTGGTCTGCACGTCCATTTCGGAGGCAAGACGCTCAAAGCGGTCGATATCTTCCTGATAAATCCTAACTGTAAAGGGTTTTGCTGTAGGTGATTTTGTTGTTTCTGGCATTTTTTTTGATTTTTTTTAGATTAATTCCATTTTATTTGTATCTACAAATTCATACTTTAAATCAATTACAACCGAATTTGGAGAGTTTTTTTCATGAATCGTCTTAAGCGTCATTGTTATATTTTCATTAGGAGAAAACTTTTCATTTTCTAACTCTCTAAAAATAGTATTAGCTAAACTTCTGGCCTTCTCCATTTTAAAATCAAAGTACGACGTGGTGGATTTTTTTTCAAGTTTTTCTTTAATGATTTTTTTATGCGACATTTTTTTGATTTTTTATTGATTATCAATATTGTTTCTCTTTGTTTTCGTGTTTTCTCCGCTGCGTTTGCACTTGTAATCACGTCAACTTTATTTCAAAGACATGTTTTCAAAACGGCGTTTTCATGCCGTAAACCGATTACAACTCTGCAAAAGTATAATAAAATTTCGGGATATTTGCAAGAAAAACGCCGATGTTGAAAAGTCACCGCAAAGGTTTGGCGGTCGGGGTGCCGAAAACACCTTTTCAGGACACTTTCCATCTGTAACAAAAATATTTTTAAAAGTAAAATTTCGGAAAAAAAGTGAAACCTTTTTTATATCCCCATAGTATATTGATTATCAGTGAGTTATTCGGTTTCACTTTTATGGTTTCACTTCTGAAACCGACGGCGGATACGGTCTGAAGGCCAAAAAACACGGTTTCACATCTTTGCGGATTTTACAGATGTGAAATTGTGAAACCGAAAGTGAAACTTTTTGAATTTTTTGCGTAAATTATTGATTATTAACTTGTTAAGTTGTATATTTTCGACCATTTTATCTAAAAGTTTCAGAGTTTCACTTTTTTTCCGAAAATTTAGGTTGAAAAGGGGGAAAGGGAAAAAGGCCAAAAGCACCAGGGGCGCAGACCGCCTGACGGCGGTTTGAAAAGGTGTCGCTTCGCGACGGATTGTTAAACTACGGTAATGTGAAGGGCAACGCACGAAAAAAGCCCCAGAGAAGCTCTCTGAGGCATTGTTTTACGATGCGTAATAGTTTCAATTATGCGGACGTCATGTCCCCGAAATCGTTTTTCAGGTTTTGCAGCTCCCTGAGCACGTAAACAATGGATTGGTTGTCCGACTGGAGCTTATTGATTGCCTATGGCCTTTATAGTGGCTGCGGAATGGCCTGAGAACGTCACGCAGTTTCACTTTTGCCGTTAATCAAGTTCAATGCCTTCAATCCTGGCACGAATCACGAGGATTGACAGATAATCTCGCATTGCTCGTAATTGTAGATCGTAGGTCTGATGCGGACAGGTCGGTTCAAAGTCCAATCTACCATCATCCCATTTTTTAATCATTTCTTCTAATTTACGATAACGGGTTTTAAGCTGGTATAATTCCGCTTTGAAACGCTCTTTGTAGTCGGGGCTGCACATCATTTCAGCCGTTTCTTTTAATTCTTTCATATATTTAATTTTTAAAAATTAGGGTCGTGTTCAGGAAATTTCATAAATACTAACCAATGCGTTTTGCCACCTTTATTGCTTCTGTGTCCGTATAGTGGCTTTTGACTGCATAAATCCAATATTTCCGACAGTTTTACATCAGTTTCATTCCACTTAAACACCAGTGTTCCATAAGGTTTCAGAACTCTCATACATTCTTTAAAGCCCTTCCGGATCATGTCACGCCAGTTACCTCTCAGACTTCCATATTTCTTTGCAAGCCATGAAGTTTCGCCAGCAGAAACCAGGTGCGGAGGATCAAAAACCACATGATAAAAAACTTCGTCAGAAAAAGGCAGATCTGTAAAATCGGCTACGATATCGGGTTTAACCTCAAACTCTCTTTTTTGTAATCCATCTTTACTCTGCCATATAATCTGTTTTTCCATTACCCGCTTATCTATGTAAATAGTGTGCTTATTTTGTTTGTCAAACCAAAATGTACGACCGCCACAGCAAGCGTCAAGTATAGTTTTTTGTATTAATTCTGTTTCCATGTTATTGATTTTTATCTTAAAATATCATCGTCTTTATATCTCTCTTTAACTTCGTTGCCGACGGTTTTCATGTAGATGTAATACACCGTCTTCTCCATAACCTTTTTCACGATGCGGCCCGGTGTCGATTCCGGACAAAGCTCCGGAGGGTTGAGGCATTCAATATAATGGCTGTTGTTGCGCACAAACGACTGCAAAGCTCTGGTGAACTTCGACGACGACCACAGTTTCAGTCCGGTGGCGGCCACAAAGTCGTTAAACACGTCGGTTTTACGCAGCATAACGTCAAGATTCGGGCCATCGGGCAGGAAATATCCCTCAGCCCATTCGTTGAATTGATCGCCCATGATTGAGAGGTTGATACGGCTGTAGATGTTTTTCAGATCGGCATACACGACCTTACCGCGCGCCTTTTCCTGAAGGAAAAACTGTAGGCAGTCGATGAGGAAATTTATATCGAGGTTCCACTGTTCCGGCGTGTAGTCGGAGCCAAACAGGTTACAGCCGAAGTCGTCGCTGATACGGCGCGTTTCCTCGTAGTCGTTAAACTCGGTTTTCTGGTGGTAATAGTCACTCATTGGCACAAATAGAAGGCGGCGCAGCGTGCTTTCGTCGAAACGTGCCGGTGCGAAGTTTGACGTTATGGCGATTTTCGGGCTTTCCTCGAAACTCAGCTCCTTGGATTTTATATGCTTGGAGTTGACAATCATTGTGCCGGTGGCCAAGGTGTAGAAGCTGTCGAAATCGAAGTATTTTACAGCATCGTCGAGCCATAAAATATCGGTGTCCTCATCCACGCGCTCCAGATAGTGCTGGTTCTCGGTCAGATGGCGGTTGCGGCCGTCCAGATTTACGATATGTTTCAGAATTTTAATGGTCGCGCCTATGAAGCTCTTTCCGGATCCACCAGAAGAGGCCTCATCGCCAAGCACGTTGTTCTCCAGCACCCAAACGATAAACGGCATTGACGGATCTTTGGCACTGTGCAGCAGGTAGCCGATGGCGTACATCTTAGCCAGGAGGCAGCGCGTCTGTTCAACAACTTCGTCATCGCTCAGATAGCTGCCGTCGATGGCGAACTTGAACTCGTCGCGATAGCTGGTGTCACCGGCCAGCTGTGCGGCCTCAAACTCCTTGCGCCAGTGCAGACGGCTTGAGTTGATACAGAAGCGGAAAAACAGCGAGCTTTTGTCGCGGATGGTGAAGTCCATACGGCCGTCGGTGTCGGTAACGGTGAACGACGGCTCCAGCCGTTTGAACCGGTGGCGGCACACGTTTTCCTCCCATATATCAAAAGCCTTGCATTTGCGCACCTCGGCTGCCGTAACCTCCAGACTCTCATTCTCGAAACGGAAAAACTGGCTGTTGGCGGTGTGGTTTCTAAAATTCAGCCTGTCGTTCACGATAGGCAGCGAGTCAATCACTCCGGCCACGAAGCGCGAAGTTATGATGCTCCGGCGCACATCGAGCGAAATGTAGTATTTTTTACAATAGTCGTTCAAGAAGTCGCGTATATTGTTGGCTGTCACCTCTTTAACAACATTGTCATCTGATACCAGTATGATGCGCTCTTTCATGGTCTGAGGATCGACAAGGCGTGCGTATCCGTTAAGCTCCAAAAACCACAACAAGCTCAGAACATCAAGTTTTGTCCGGAGGCCTTCTTTAGTCTTTTCCACAGTCCAGAACTCGCATTTCTTAGCCGTATCGACCAGCTTCTGGAACTCACGAGGCGACGAGTTGAACTCGCACCAGTCGCGCATATCCTTACAGGGGTTTCCGCGACGGTCGCGGTGATGTAGGAGGGTTTCAGGGAGTTCGATGGTGTGTATTGCCAGATACTTCAATGCCACAATCTTAGCCCTGGCGCGTCCGGTCGCGTCAATGTCCGGAAGGTTGCATACCTTTTCGCACATTCCCTGAAGCGAGTGGAACGTGCCAGGTGTGAGGTCGGCGGTTTCACTGTTGAGCCATATCGGATGAAAACCGCGCGACTTGCAGCAAACAGCGTCGCGCTCACCTGAGCAGATCACCACTTCGGGCAGCTTTGTAGGCTTACGTTTGCCTTCCTCCTCCTCGTCGTTCTCATGGTCGGCCACAAACTTAGCGTGTGCCTTCTTGAGCTCCCAGAGGCCATTAACATAGTCAGCCTCCGTCTTGCCAAGGTAGATGAAGCGGAACTCCTTTTTAGGCTCCAAAGGTTTCAGAATTTTATAAAAAGATTCTCCGGCGGCGTGGCACTCGCGCATGAAAATCGGGAAATTTTCGTTGCTATATACGGTTGTAGTCTTGCGGTTTTTCGTCATCCGGTACCACGACAGCGCAGAGAAATTCAGAGCTTCAGCATGTTCCTCTTTGACTCCGTTGCCGAGCACTCGCAGCTCATCAGCGGTGAACTCATGTGTCTCGAAGTCAAAATCCCCCTCCTTTTCCTGTTCTGTCGCCGGCCGTGACTCCACCTGGGCGCGGTTGGTGTTCTCGTCGAGGCGGTTATCGACGCCGTAGCGAGCCGCCAGTGTAGATAGAGCCTCGTTGAACTCCACATTTTCCTCTCTCATCACTATATCGATAGGACTCCTGGCATGATCTGAGTCGCCAAAATCGGTTACACGCCACACGCCTTTTATCTTTTTAAGATAAGCTGAAGGCGCGGACTCCTGGCGTATCGAAAAGCCTTTGTTCGGACGATCCACGCTGTCTGAGGCCTGCGGATAGTACGATAAAATAATGTCGAGGCCGTCGTTTGTGGCCCGGTATATCTCGCCTAAAATGTCTTTCATTATTCAAATATTTTTTCGTTAAAAAACTCCTCGATCTTCTGTCGGTCTTTAATGGTGATAAACGTGTTGCCGTGCAGTTTGCGCTGATACGTCCAGTAACTCCAGTCCATGTGTTTGCACAGCTTATCGCGAGTCTTGCCGTAATCCTTATGCGGCAGCGACTGCATGTGGGCGTAGAATTTTTTTGATATATCACTCATAATTAAAACAGTGTTAATTGTTTTGGATTATAGAAATCTTTGTATTCGCGAACTTTCTTGAGAAAATGCTGATATTCCCTAATCTTCGGTGTGCGGCTAACTTTATTTCCATTATCATCATATTCTTCAGTATCTGAATTTCCAATTCTATGATTAAGATCTCTTTCAAGTTTCAATAAATAATGATATATCAATTCATTTTCATTATCAAAACCCTCTTTGGCATTACCGACATACGCCCCTTCAAATGCACCACCTTCAACAATCCAATAATTAATGGTTCCGTATAATTTCGCATCTTTGTATTTCGACATGCTGATTTCAAAAAAGTTGGGACCGTAATTACGCCCGTGTTTATAACTAAGCAGCACTTGTCGATTAATACAGACGCGGTTTTCATTGTATTTAAAACCATGATATGTCTCGACCGTATCTCCTAATCTATCTTTCATAATCAATCAATTTTCATAAAACAACACCAAATAGTACCGCCGCTTTTGGTTCTATGACCGAATAACGGCTTTTGTTCAAATAAATCTAAAACAGTGGATAATTTAATATCGTCAGTTCTCATTTTTTCACCTCCTCAAAAACTTTGTTTCCAAACAGGCTTTCACTCACATTATTAATAATGGTGTGATATTTCGCCGGTACATCTACGCGGTCGCGAATCCAAAGACTCCAGGTTGCTCGCGTCACATTGCACTCCTTCATACAAGTATTTCTAAAGGTAGCGTAATCGAAAATGTTAAGTGTTTTAATAAATTCTCGCATACAACATTGTTTAATATTTGACGTTGCAAATGTATAAAATATTTTAACACGTGTGCAAAAATATGTAACATTTTGTTAAAAAATTTTTAACACAATTTTTAACTTATTGATAATCATTTAATTAAATTTGTATTTATGGAAAAGAAAATTGGTCAAATTATCGAAGAACGTTTACGCGCTCAAAATGTGAATGTTACGGAGTTCGCTAAAAAGCTCCATACTCGCCGAGAAAATGTTTACGACATTTTTAAACGCGAAAATATTGACATTGAACTGTTAAAAAAAATCGGACACTTATTAAACTACGATTTTTTTCAAGATCTGCTGGAGCCATCTACCGTACATGAAATAATGTTGCGCAATGCAATGACAAATAAAGTGTACGTCGAATTGGATCTGACACCAGAACAGGTCAAGAGCTTAGGAATTGAGGATAAAGTATTAACGAAATTAAAAGAATGATATGGATTTCAAAGAACTTCCCAAATATATAATATATAATACCAGATACGATCAGTATTTTTACCATCCCATAATCTTTAAATGGGAATGGGATGGTTGGCCGCACGCTTATTACGCCATGTATGCCAGATTTTATCCCACGTCAGGTTTTATTAATCCATCACAAGTGCTGTTTTATGCTAAATCTCCTACCTACAATGAGGTAGTTGAAAAATTCCATAAAAAATATACTGAAATGGCTAAGTTTGTAAAAGGGAACATCTGGATGGGCGAGCCACCATTAAAAATAGATTTGTCAGATAAAAACTTATAATTATGTGTAGCGAAGATGATAGAACCAAAAAGAAGAAAGATGATAAATCCGACAAAAATAACCAGCACTGCGACATGATAACCGCTTTTTATTGTGCGTTTATTGTGTTGGAAGCCGTACTAACCGCCGTAATAGCCATCAATGTAAAATCAATAGGTGATAATTCTTTGGTTTTAGCTTTTATTGGAATTTTGGCAACTTTTGTCGTCATTAGCAATTATGCTCAAATGCTTGAAATAAGACACAGAGCCGAGAAAGAGATAGATAAAATTAAATATGAAGTTAGCGAAATAAATAAAAAACTGAAATTAGAAGAAAGTGTTAACAATAGGCTTACTTCGTTATTCTTTACGGATTTAAATATTATTGAACAGAAAGTAAATAATACAAAAAATGAAGAAGAAAGGCTTTTTTTGCTGGATAAATTATTTGTATATAAAGACGCCGACGATGAACAAATTAAAACTAAAGTATCCAGAATATTATATGGTTGTATTTTAGACAGTAATATATCTGAAAAAATTGCCGAAAAGATATATAACATATCATCCATATATATGCCTATGCAAAACCGCGATAATATGATTTTGGTTAATATGTATTTGATAGGTTATGGTATGCTGGCGGTGGCAATTGAAAATAATCCCAAGGTTGCCGAATATGGTTATTTAATTATAAAAAGATACACAATTATTACAAATGACATTAAAACAGTTAGAGATGATTTATCCAGTTTAAAAGAAAAGACTAACGATAGGGCAAAAACAATCATTGATAAATATTTAGTTGGTTTACAAAAGCTCGGTTTGGATAATTCTTATAATATAAAAAATGTCTGAGGTAAAAATCTTCATGCAGATCTGCTCTTAATTCCCCAAATCTGGTCGAAAATAACCCAACAACAGTGTGGAATTTTAAAAAAAAGAAAAACAGATCTTTGGAATTACCAGCAAATAATGCGAGCCATGAGTGCTTTCGCCGTGGCAGCAACGGGGCAAAAAACGGCTAAAATCGCGAAAAATTGAAAATTAAACAAATGACAATCAACGACTTAGAAAATAAAAAACGGTCTGATGAGTTCAATTCTCATCCCCGCTACAAAAATAAAAGCGAGACTGAAAATCAGTTTCGCTTTTTTGTTTTTTCCAAAAATGTTTTTAACTTTGCAAAAAATTTTCTTATGAAGCGTACATTATTAATAATTGCTTTATTCGCCGTGATGACAGCTTCAGCACAGCAACGCCTTGTGTATCAATCGTATATGCTTGGTTCTGATAGCGGCGACACCACTTTCCGTGAAGTTCAAAGATTTAAAAATCAGTTGAAAATCAACGATATTCAGGATTTTAAAGGAAAGCTCATCGATGGAGTCTCCACGGACTTCACTTTCGTTGATTACGATACCGATTCAGTGTATTTCCAGATGAATTATCAGGATGGCGAATCTTATTTCTATTCTTACCCGTTGAAAAGCAGTGATGTGACATTTGAAGAAAAAGGCAAGGAAAAAGTGTTAGGCTACGATTGTAAGAAATATAAGACTTCGATTAACTCCAACACTATAGAGGTTTGGATGACAGAAAGCCTCGGCTACGATGCGTCTCCTGTCACTTCGCGCGGCTACCTGAAAGGTGTCATGGTACGCCAGATGATTAACGGGAACCGTGTGATGGATTTGAAGTCGGTGAGAAAGGATAAGATGGATAAGAAGGATAAGATGGATAAGATGGATAAGAGAGGATTGATTCCGGAGAATTTGGGAGTTAGGAAGACTGGAAAGGAACTTAACAAAATTAATAAGGAGAAACTTGTTGTAAGAACAAAGATTTTTGATGACGAGCAGATTCATTTTGCGAAAATCGAGAAATTTAGTGGTGAAATTCCTTTTGATACGGTGATTCATTTCTCTTGGGGTACCATTATTTTGAAACGCGTGAACCTGCCGATATTACCTGAACATTATCAGATTTTCGCGGAGCTTCATCAGCATTCTAATGGCGACGCTTACGACCGCACAGGCTCTGTCTTTGTCATTCCGATGGATAGAGAATTGTCATTAGGCAACGCTTTGATTGATAGCATTGAAGTAATCCCATATCAATTAGATAAAAATGGTAAAAAATATCAGGGAATACATCTCGAGGACAATTATTTGCCAGTCGTTGAGTTGATTAGATTTTTCACTCCGTTTGGCGTGAATCATTTCAACGACAGGGTACAAATCGACGGTTTGGAATGGGAAAACGAGGCTTATTATAAGATGGAAGTTTCGGAGCTTTCCGACCGTCTCCAAGGTGACGTCTTGATAGGTGCTTTCATCGGTAACTATGACGGCGGCGGACACAAAGTATCTCTCGATTTGGTGGCTTATCCACAGGATTATGACGGCGATGTTTCTAAAAACAGCCGTTGGAGCTTACCGCTGTTCAACACTTGCAACGTGATGGAGATGTCGGGACAAAACTACGGCAGGTTGTTCCAGACAGATAGTCTGAAAGTCGAGTTCGACATCCCTGAAGGCGTTGAGAACCTGAGACTTAGATATATCACCACTGGTCACGGCGGCTGGGACGGCGGCGATGAGTTCAACCCAAAGGAGAATACCATCATCGTGGACGGCAACAAGATTTTCACATACACTCCTTGGCGTTGTGACTGCGCCACTTACCGTGAATTTAACCCAGTTTCAGGCAACTTCTGGAACGGCGTGTCGTCATCAGATTTGTCGCGCTCAGGATGGTGTCCGGGAACGGCAACGAACCCGGTCTATTTCGACATGAGTGACTTAAAGCCAGGGCATCATACAATCACAGTAGCCATTCCACAAGGTGCTGATGAAGGCGGCAGCTTCTCACACTGGATGGTTAGCGGAGTACTTATAGGCAACAAAAAATAAACAGATAAATTTTATTCATATGAAAAGATTATTACTTCCTATCGCATTGATACTGTTGATGTTACAGTCATGCGGTGACGCTTCGAAGTCTAAGGCTCCGGCGCGCGAGAAAATCAAACTGCAATCAGACATCCAGACTCCTGAAGTACTTTGGAGCATGGGCAGAATCGGAGAGTTTTCGGTATCTGCCGACGGCTCGAAGGTCGTTTACAACGTCACGGATTATGATGTCGCCCAAAACAAAGGCTTCTCAAGGATTTACATCATGGATGCTGGCGGAAACAACGTGAAATGCCTCACCAACGGCAGCTTCAGCGAGTACAGCCCGATATTCACTCCGGCAGGACACATCGCGTTTATGACGGCAAAGAGCGGCGACATGCAGCTGTGGGAAATGGATGTCAATGGCAAAGTGTTAAAGCAAGTCACTGACATTCCAGACGGTATCACCGGATTCAAGTACAGCCCCGACGGTTCTATGATAGTTTATTCCGCCGAGGTGAAGATTAAAGACCAGGTCGCTGACATCTACCCAGACCTGCAGCTTTCGTCAGGAAGAATCAACAACGATTTGATGTATCGCCATTGGGACCAGTGGGTTGACACCTACAGCCATCTGTTCATCGCAAATCTCGATAAAGGCATGATTACCAATGGTTTAGACATTCTTAAAGGTGAACCTTGGGAGTCACCGGTGAGACCTTGGGGCGGTATGGAACAGGTAGCGTGGACTGAGGACAACAGCGCGGTGCTTTACTGTTGCCGCAAGAAAGAAGGCAAAGACTACGCCACATCAACAAACACCGATGTTTACAGATACAACATCGCGGCTGCCATGACAGCTAACATCACTGAAGGCATGATGGGTTATGACCTCAATATCTCGGTGGCTCCTACAGGCAACAAAATGGCTTGGGAGAGCATGGAACGCGACGGCTATGAGGCTGATAAACAACGCCTTTTCGTCATGGATTTGGCAACAGGAAACAAAACAGACTACAGCATCGGCTTCGACCAGAATTCAACATCTCTGACATGGTCAGCAGACGGCTCGAAAGTTTATTTCATCAGCGACATCAACGCGACAGACCAGATTTACGAGTTGAGCCTTAACACCGGTAACATACGTAAAATCACGAGCGGAAGACATAATTTCGTGTCGTTGGCCGTTGCAGGCGACAAACTCATTGGCGGTTTGCAGTCGATGAGTCACCCGACGGAGCTTTATACAATCGACCCTAAGACGGGAGAATTCGGACAGATCACACACGTTAACGATAACATCTTCAATCAGTTGACGACAGCTGAAGTTGAGGAAAGATGGATTAAGACCACTGACGACAAGATGATGTTGACATGGGTCATTTATCCTCCGCATTTCGACAAAAACAAGAAATATCCTACCCTTCTGTATTGTGAAGGCGGTCCGCAGAGCACTGTGAGCCAGTTCTGGTCATATCGTTGGAACTTCCAGCAGATGGCTGCCAACGGATACATCATCGTGGCACCTAACAGACGCGGTCTTCCGGGCTTCGGTCAGGAATGGAATGAGGCTATCAGCGGTGACTACGGCGGACAGTGCATGAGAGACTATCTCTCTGCTATCGACGCTTTGGCGAAAGAGCCGTTTGTCGATGAAAACAGACTCGGTGCTGTAGGCGCCAGCTTCGGCGGATTCTCGGTGTTCTGGCTTGCTGGACATCACGACGGACGTTTCAAAGCACTCATCGCACACGACGGCATGTTCAACCTCGACGCCCAATATCTTGAGACAGAAGAGATGTGGTTTGTGAACTGGGATCTCGGCGGTCCATACTGGGACAAAGACAATCCTGTTGTGCAGTGGTCATATTCCAACTCCCCTCACCTCTTTGTAGACAAATGGACGGCACCTATCCTTGTCATCCACGGCGGTTTGGACTACAGAATCTCTTATACACAGGGCATGCAGGCCTACAACGCTGCAGTTTTGCGCGGCATTCCTGCGGAGTTCCTCTATTTCCCGGATGAAAACCACTGGGTGTTACAGCCTCAGAACGGCATTCTATGGCAGCGGAGATTCAAGAATTGGCTTGATACCTATCTTAAGTAGCCATTAGCCGTTAGCCGTTAGCCATTAGCGCTGTTCTTCCTAATGGCTAATGGCTAAAAAAAAAAGAACCGGTTAAACCGGTTCTTTTTTTATATCGTGCCCATGAGAAGACTCGAACTTCCAAGAGCGTCCGCTCACTACACCCTGAATGTAGCGTGTTTACCAATTTCACCACATGGGCTCTGGGTGGAATTTCTTGGATTCCTTTGGTGCCCAGGACAAGAGTCGAACTTGCACGACGCATTCGTCACTACCCCCTCAAAGTAGCGTGTCTACCAATTTCACCACCTGGGCAAGGGTCTGCTTTTCTTATCTGGAAAAGCGATGCAAAATTACACATTTATTTCATACGTTTAACATTTTTTTGAAAAAATTTTTAATAACCTGATAATCATTGCATTATGATGAAAAATAGGTTATTTTTGAAACACCTTTATTAATATAATGAGATTTTTTAGTAATTTTGCAGCGATTTCCCCACCGTCATTTCGAGCGAAGTCGAGAAATCTTTAACATTTTTATGATGAGAATTGATATAATTACCATATTTCCGGAAATGTTCGAGGGACCGTTCACTGAGTCGATAGTGAAACGAGCCATCAACAAGGGTTTGGTGGAGATACACCTGCACAATCTCCGTGATTACAGCAACGACAAGCACAAACGCGTCGATGACTACCCTTTCTCGGCCGGTGCCGGCATGGTGATGATGATCGAGCCTGTTGACAACTGCATCACACATCTCAAGTCAGAGAGAGATTACGATGAGGTAATTTACATGAGTCCTGACGGAGAATTGTTGACACAGTCTGTTGCGAATCAGTTATCGTTGAATCAGAATCTTATTATGCTTTGCGGGCATTACAAAGGCATCGACGAACGAATCCGCGAACATCTTATCACAAAAGAAATATCCATCGGCGATTATGTGTTGTCGGGAGGCGAGCTTGCGGCGGCGGTTCTGACTGACAGTTTGGTGCGGTTGATTCCAGGCGCTTTGAGTGATGAAACTTCGGCACTTTCCGACTCTTTTCAGGATGGATTGGTGTCGCCGCCGGTGTATACAAGGCCTCGGGAATACAAAGGATGGGCTGTTCCGGAGGTGCTTTTGTCGGGAAACGACCAGGTGATAAATGACTGGAAATACAAGCAGGCACTGGAAAGGACGATGATCAGGAGGCCTGAAATGTACGAAAAAATAAAAAAAATAAAATAAATGTTGCAGGTATTCAAAAATTTTGTATTTTTGCATGCTTTTTTAGAGGATAAAAAATAAAGATAAAAAATACAACAGAGATGAAAAACGCGTTAATTCAATTCGTTGAAGATCAAGTACAAGTAAAGGATTTCCCACAGTTTAAGTCAGGTGATACAATCACCGTCACTTATAAAATTATTGAGGGAAACAAGGAACGTTTGCAGAAATTCCAGGGTGTTGTGTTACAACGCGCAGGTCAGGGCAAGAGTGCAACTTTCACAGTGAGAAAGATTTCTAACAACATCGGTGTTGAGAGAATCTTCCCTATCGCTGACCCGATGATTGACAGCATCGAGGTGAACAAGGAAGGTGCAGTCCGCAGAGCAAGAATCTACTACCTCAGAGGTCTCCGCGGCAAGAAAGCCCGTATCAAAGAAGTTCTCAAGAAAAAAGAAAACTAATAGAGTACTTGAAAATCAGAAAAAAGAGCGACGCTGCAGCATCGCTCTTTTTTTATTGTAATCGTTGTCGGACTACCTCGAAGGTAACGATTCCTGTCGCCACGCTGACGTTCAATGAATCGATATCGCCCGGCATAGGGATAACCAAATGATTATCGACACGTTTAAGGTAAGCCTCGCTGATGCCGTCTTCCTCGGAGCCCATCATGATGGCCACAGGTCCGGTGAGGTCAGACTGCCAGATGGTCTGCTTTCCTTTCTCAGAGAAGGCAATCACCTTCAGTCCGCTGGCTTTCAGGAAATCTATAGTATCTTTGATATTCTCGACGCGGCACACATTAATCAATGACAGTGCGCCTGCCGATGTCTTCATAGCGTCACCGTTGATGAGAGCGCTTCCGCGAGACGGTATGACGATGGCGTCGACACCTGCAGCGTAGCATGTACGGGCGATAGCGCCGAAGTTACGCACATCGGTGACACGGTCGAGGATGACGACGAACGGCATGCGGCCTTCGTCATACACCATAGGGATTACGTTCTCGATAGTCTGGTATAAAATCGGGCACACGAAAGCCACGATGCCCTGATGATTCTTGCGAGTGAGGCGGTTAAGCTTCTCTATCGGCACAAACTGCACCGGCACTTCATGATCGTGAGCGTATCGAACTATCTCGGAAATCTGTTGTGAGCGCAGGCCAGACTGCACGAAAACCTTCTCCAGCTCCTTCCCTGCCTTGATGACCTCTTCGATTGGATGGACGCCGAAGACCATGTTGGAATCTTCTTTTCTTGTAGTGTTATGCATTGTCATAATGGTACAAAAATACATTTTTTTTGCATATCATTTGAAAAATTTGTAAATTTGCAGTGTTTATTTTGGAAAAATAAGTTTGAAATATGAAAGATTTTTACAGAATAATGCTATGTATCACATTGATTTTCATGTCATTAGGATTCAATGTCAATGCACAGAACAAAGCACCGGAACCGAAATCAGGATTTAATCTGACGAAAAAAATCATACAGAATCATCTCATTTATCCGCAAGAGGCTCTTGACAAGAAAGGCGGAAAGATTACTGTTTATTACGATGTCGATGCAGAAGGCAACGCCAGCAATTACAGGGTTGAGAGCGCTTTTGACGAGCAATGTGCAGCCGAGGCAATAAGATTGGTGAAGATGATTGAATGGAATCCGGCGGTAAAAGACGGCAAGCCGGCGGCATACAACGATTATTATACGATAGAATTCTCACCGAAGAGTTATAAGAAGGCAGAAGAAAGGGATCCGCGTCTGATGTTACCTGAGCAGAATCATCCTGCACAGAAAAGCAATAAAATCTATGAGTTAAAGGAATTGTTCCAGGCACCGCAGCCATATTTCGCAAATCCGCAAGTAACATTGGGAGCCTATCTTAGAACCAATCTGAAGTTCCCTGAAGAGGCGAAGACATTTGAGATTCAAGGCACTGTGAAGTTGAATTTCGTTATCGAGACAGACGGCAGAGCCTCGAATATCATTGTTGAGAACAGCGTCGGCGGAGGCTGCGACAACGAGGCAATCAGGTTGATTCAGGAGCTTGTGTGGACTCCTGGCGTGAAGAACGACAGCCTTGTGAGGACGAGGACGTCGCAGGAGATAACGTTCCAGATCGGAGAACGGAATTATTATGACGGAAACAGTTATTAAAGTTTAGAGTTATAAATTAAAGTTTAACTAAATTTTTAAAATATGAAAAGATTATTTTTACCTTTGATCGCATTGCTGCTTTCGGTGAATGTGGCATTTGCACAAGATGATGCTCCTGCATCAGCATGGACACACGGCGGAAACGTCGGTTTCAACATGGCACAGAGTGCTTTTGACAACTGGGCACCAGGTGGACAGAACAACATCAACTTCCTTGGTCTTTTAAAGTATGATATCAACTTTAAAAAAGACAACCACAAGTGGGACAACGGCATCGACCTTCAGTTAGGTTACAGCTATTACGACATGGACAAAGATCCTCTCAAGACTGACGATAGGATTTTCTTTAGTTCGTTATATGGTTACAATATCTACAACGACAAATTGTTCGCCACAGCTAACTTCACATTCCAGAGCCAGTTTACTGACGGTTTCGACTATGCTTCTGACAGCACAAACCGCATTTCAGGTTTCATGGTTCCTGGTTACTTCACACTCGGTCTTGGTATTCAGTGGGTTCCGAACGAGTATTTCAAAGTCAACTTTGCTCCTATCACAGCCCGTATGACCTATGTCAACGACCAGAGACTTGCCGATGCCGGAGCTTTTGGTGTCGACAAGGCAGAATATGATGAAGAGGGCAACAAAACCAAAGACGGAGAGAAGATCCGTTGGGAGCTTGGTGCTCATCTCACAGCAGAATTCAAGTATGAAATCTTCAAGAACGTGTCATTTTCATCAAAGCTTATCGCTTTCTACGATTATCTGACAGAAGGCAACAACGCTCTTGACGAGAGCTACACCTGCCCTGTTGACTTCGACTGGGACAACGCTCTGATTATGAAGGTCAACGACTGGTTGAGCTGCAACCTCACCGCACGTTTGGTGTATGACGAGGACGTCAAGCCTGTCAGAGGCGACTCATTCAGACAGTTCAAGGAAGTGTTGAGCATCGGTATCTCATACAAGATTCCGTGATAAATGAAGAAGATAGGATTATTGTCGGACACACACGGATGGCTTAATCCTGCGGTTTTTGAGTTTTTCAAAGACTGCGACGAGATATGGCATGTCGGCGACATCGGTGGAACCGATGTCGCCGACAGTCTGTCTGCCTTCAAGCCATTGAGGGCGGTGTACGGCAACATCGACGACCAAAAAATCAGACTTATGTTTCCGAAAGTCAACATTTTCACGGTGGAGAACGTGAAGGTGATGATGACGCACATCGGAGGATACCCAAACCGTTATGAACCAGGCATTAAAGAACTGATAATCAAAGAGAAACCTAACATTTTCATCAGCGGGCACTCACATATTCTGAAGGTGATGAACGACAAAGACCTGCGCCTGCTCCACATCAACCCGGGAGCGGCAGGAAACACAGGATTTCACAAAGTGATAACGATGCTGCGGTTCCAAATTGATGGAAGTGAGATCAAGAATATGGAACTTTATGAAAAAGTTAGAAGTTGAATTAAACTGACAACTGACTGAATTAACGAAGTCTGTCGACTGATTTCAGCAATTCGATATCTTTCTTGATGCCACGGATGGCGAAAATCTCAAGGATGAGGTTTACGAGAGGTATTGCCATTCCGAAGAAATATGCCACGTCAAGCTGATAGGAATCACCCTCGACGGCTGCTATAACCTTCTGAATATCACCATCATAATACAAAAACACTACGCCGATAAAAACGATGTTCAGCAACATGTTAAGATGACACATTTTAACCTGCAGCTCACGTTTTTTATATTTAAAGATAGTGTACAACGGCAATATTGTCATCAAAACAGTCAGGACAATGAGAGGCCAAGTGTATGATTTCGATAAAACCAATGTGTCAATAGGATTTTGTATTCCAAAAATGGTAAATCTCATAGCGTTACCATCCGCATTGAAAGATGCCAAAGGCATGAAAAACAACAAAGCGCTTAAAACCGCTGTCAAAAGCATGAAAATAGTCTGTCTTCTTTGAATCATATTGAAAAAATTTTCTGCAAAATTAATAATTTTTTCGGTTATGTGAAAAAAAAACGTATCTTTGCAACGTCAAATGGACAAAAGACCATTTAAGTTTTTGTTACATTTCAATGAAAACAAGTCTGTTTTCGAATAATTCAGATAAAATTCTTAAAAGACAGTCTAAACAAATTGACTTTTTATGTACGATATTTTTGAACTAAACGACAAATCCATGGCCGAGCTCAAGGAGATTGCATTACAGCTTGGTGTGGAGAAAGTCAGCGTACCAAAGGAAAACCTGGTGTACAGCATCATTGAGAAACAGTCTGCACCACAGGAGCCTACAGAACCTGTTGAGAAGCCCAAAGGCAGACCTGGAAGAAAGAAAAAGGTTGCGACATCCAACCCTGAACCAGAGCCAGAGAAACCAGTTGAAACAGAAACAACAACTCCACCAGTAAATACTGAAGAAAACACAGTCGCAGAGGCTCCGAAACGCGGAAGACGTCCGAGAATCGGTAAGAGACCTGATGTGATTAAGACTTCATTTGAGAACAACAGCGATGAAGGCGACAAGACAAGACATGTGTCGTATCCGAAGCCTAAGCCTGCAGTAGTTGACGTCGCTAATGAGATTCTCAACGAGAGCAACGAAGAAGAGCCGGAGATGGAATATGTAGCTCCTGTTGAACACGTTGAGCCGGTGGTTGAGGAAAAACAGGCCGTTTATGAGGTGAAGCAGCCGCAACAGCCACAGCAGCAGATGCCACCGAAACATGACGAGCTTATCAGTGAGTTTGACGGCGTGGTTCAGGCGTCAGGCGTGCTTGAGATCATGCCAGACGGCTACGGATTCCTGCGTTCAGCCGACTATAACTACCTCAACTCCCCTGACGATATCTACGTCTCGCAGTCACAGATCAAACTGTTCGGTTTGAAGACCGGCGACACCATCCTCGGAATGATACGTCCGCCAAAGAACGGCGAGAAATACTTCCCATTGGTGAAGGTCGACAAAATCAACGGACGTAACCCGGACGAGGTGCGCGACCGTATACCGTTCGACTTCCTCACCCCATTGTTCCCTGACGAGAAATTCAAGCTCACCGGACATCAGGGAGGCACTGTGTCGACGAGAATCATGGATTTATTCGCACCTATAGGCAAGGGACAGCGTGGTTTGATTGTGGCACAGCCTAAGACCGGTAAGACAGTGTTGCTGAAGGAAGTGGCAAACGCCATCGCAGCGAACCATCCGGAGGTATACCTTATTATATTATTGATCGACGAGCGTCCTGAAGAGGTCACCGACATGGCACGCAGCGTGAAGGCAGAGGTCATCTCTTCGACATTCGACGAGCCTGCCGACAAGCACGTGAAGATTGCAAATATAGTGCTCGAGAAGGCAAAACGTTTGACAGAATGCGGTCACGATGTGGTGATTCTGCTTGACTCCATCACAAGATTGGCGCGCGCATACAACACTGTTTCACCAGCATCAGGAAAGGTGCTTTCGGGCGGTGTGGAAGCCAACGCGTTGCAGAAGCCGAAACGTTTCTTCGGTGCGGCACGTAACATCGAAGGAGGCGGCTCCTTGACGATTTTGGCGACAGCACTCATCGACACCGGTTCCAAGATGGACGAAGTCATCTTCGAGGAATTCAAGGGAACAGGTAACATGGAGCTTCAGCTTGACCGCCGTCTGTCGAACAAGCGCATCTACCCTGCCATCGACATTGTGGCATCAGGCACGCGTCGTGACGACTTGCTGGTTGACGAGAGGACACTGGCACGCGTGTGGGCGCTGCGTAATCACTTCGCCGACATGACGCCTGTTGAAGCCATGGAATTCCTGAAAGACAGGATATCGAAGACAATCTCCAACGAAGAGTTTTTGGCAACGATAGACAAATAAAATGAGAAGAATTGCTCTCATATTGACAATCACCGCATTATTCATTTCATGTTCAAGAAATGAAAAGAGTGATTTTGAGAAGCATTTTTATGACAAGACATTAAGAATCAATCTTATACATACAGGAGACGCCGGCAGCGAGACGTTCATGCTCGACAAATTATACGACGACGGTCTTTGGTACGGACGCACGAAAAACCTGGTGAATCCTTATCGTTTGGGCAAGTATTTCTTTGAAGTGAGGGACACTGAGACAAATGAGCTTCTGTATTCTGACGGCATGAGCACCTTTTTCAGCGAGTGGCGAATGACTGACGAAGCACAAAATACGAAGAAGTCGTTTCAGGAATCGATACGCATCCCTTATCCGCAGGAAGACGCCATCCTTACGATGTATAGGATTGATTCTATTGATGTTACAGAACCTGTCTGGGAATATTCGATAGACAGAAAGACCAAAGCATTTATGGAACCGGCAAAAAATCATAATAACAGAATTGTGAGACTGTTGGACAGCGGTAATCCGAAGGACAAAATCGACATTGTGATTATCGGTGAGGGCTATGGTCTGGATGAGATCAAGAAGTTCGATGCCGACGCTTTGTTTTTTTACAACATTATGATGGACACCGAGCCGTTCAAGAGCAGGAAAACTGATTTCAACGTGCATGCGATACAGGTGAAATCATCGAAAAAAGGCATCAACACAATGATAAACCGTGGTGTTTTCGGTTATGAAAACTATGCGTTGGCCTTCGATGAATGGACATTCCGCAAATATGCGGTGCAATCGCCTTACGACTATACGGTGATTCTGTTGAATGACGAGAACAACATCGGCGGCAGCCTGTATAATCTTTATACAATAACGGCTGTGCGTTCACAATCTGAGGATTTCATTATCAGGCATGAGCTTGGTCATCAGATTGTAGGGACTGCCGACAAGTTTTACTCCAATGATGCAGCCGACGATTCCAAGATGTATTATTACGATGATTTTACAGATTTGACAAACAAGATTTTAGACCTACATACCAAATAAAATGTTAAGTGAAACTATAAGAAAGACAAGGATGTACTCCGGAATATCTCAAGTGAGGATGGCGCATGAGCTGTTCATATCGGAATCGACATACAGCAGGAAGGAAAACGGATTGCTGAAGATTGAGTGGAACGAAGCGGTGAAGATTGCGAAGATTCTTGAGTTAAACGACAAATTACTATTGAAATATTGGATGGCCGACAGGCTTTATGAGTTGATGAAGACCGACAAAGAGCTTGTTTATGAAGCGCTTAAGATTGTCGAGGCGCATTACAATGACTATGACACTTGCGTTGTCGTGCCGGATAAGAACAAGAGTTACAGCAGTTTAGAAGAAAGAAAAATACGCAGAAGAAAGAAAAAGAACAATTAATTTTGTGTTTGTATGACAATTTTTGTGTTTGTAAAGCTTTTGGGATGCCTCGCGCTCCTTATGTTTGGAATGAAGGCGATGAGTGACGCCTTACAGAAGATGGCCGGTCCGCAGTTGCGTCATGTGCTTGGTACCATGACCACCAACCGGTTCACTGGAATGCTTACAGGTACATTTGTCACCGCGGCGGTGCAGTCGTCGACTGCCACCACCCTGCTGACGGTATCGTTTGTCAACGCGGGACTGCTCACCTTGGCGCAAGCCATCACAGTCATCATGGGTGCGCACATCGGAACGACAGTCACTGCATGGATCATGTCGTTAGGTTTTTCGTTTAACATCTCTGATTTCGTCTTCCCTGCGTTTTTCGTGGGAATCATACTGATATACATGAAACGGCGCCGTATCATCGGTGACTTCTTATTCGGTGCGGCGTTTCTCTTTTTAGGACTCGGCACCCTCAAGGATACGGGCTTCGCTCTTGTGCAGGATCCCGATGCCAACGCCGTCATCAGTGCGTTTTTCTCACGTTTCAACGACAGCAGTTTCTGGAACTCGTTCTTCTTCCTGTTCATGGGAACGGTGCTCACACTCTGTGTGCAGTCGAGTGCCGCCATCATGGCTATCACCATGATTCTCTGTTCCACAGGAGTGTTGCATATCGACCAAGGTATTCTTCTCGTGCTTGGTGAGAATGTCGGGACGACAATCACTGCGAATATCGTGGCAATCGGAGCTAACACCCAGGCACGGCGTGCAGCCTTCGCCCACCTTAGCATCAACGTGATTGGCGTGACATGGGCGTTGATACTGCTGCAACCGTTTGTCAACCTGGTATGCGGTTTCGTCGGCTTCGACAGGACCATGATGCCAAGTGACCCTGGATATGCAATGAATCTTACGATGATATCGGTTGTTTTGGCTACATTCCACTCAGCATTCAACGTCACCAACACATTGTTACAGATAGGATTTGTCCATTATATCGAGCGTTTCGTTTGCAAGGTAATCAACCCGAAAGTATCGGAAGAAGACGAAGAGTCGAGGCTTAAATTCATTGCCGGTGGCCTGCTATCGACAGCTGAGCTCTCCATTCTTCAGGCGCAGAAGGAAATCAGCCTGTTCGCAATACGCACCATCAGGATGTTCAATTTCATCCCGACGTTGCTTTTTGAGACCAAAACCGACGAGGATTTCAGCAAATTATTCGCAAGAATTGAAAAATACGAGCAGATTTCCGACAATATGGAGATTGAGATTGCGAATTATCTGAATCAGGTGACTGAAGGACATCTCAGTGCCGAGACTAAGACGAAGATACGTTACATGCTCCGTGAGGTCGGTGAAATCGAGAGTATCGGCGACAGCTGCTATAACATGGCACGCACGATAAACCAGAAGCACACCAAGAACGAGCACTTCACCGACGAACAGAAAGTGCACATCCGTCATATGTTTGAGCTTTGCAACAAGGCATTGGAGCACATGCAAAAGGTGCTTGACGACGACCAGAGTCTTATCGACATCAACGAGTCGTTGAACATTGAGAATGAGATAAATAATTTCCGCACGCAGCTGAGAGAGTCGAATGTTAACGATATCAACAACCATCTCTACAACTATCAAGCAGGAGTCCAATATATGGACATCATACATGAGTGCGAGAAGTTAGGTGATTATGTCATCAACGTGGTTGAGGCTCACGCACACAAGAAGTTGACGTCATAAGATTATTTTCCTGTCAAGTCGTGATACCTGCGTTGTGCCGACAGATACGTTATCTGCCTGTCGGTGATGGCGTTCTGAGCCTGCAGCAGCAGTGAGTTAGCTTCCAAGACATCGGTGACGGTGTTTATTCCGGCACGATAATTCAATGCAGACACGCGGTAGTTTTCCTGCGCCATATCGAGATTCGCCTTGTCGGATTCAAGCAGTGCCTTGGCTTCAAGCATCTGGTTACATGCCTGTTGCTCCTGCAGTGACATCTTTTCGGTCAAATCTTTCTGCATGATTTCATACTGTTCGATCTTCAGGTTATGCTCCTTGATTTTGTGCGATGTCTCCCACCATTGTGTAAGGGGTACCGACACATTAGCGAAGAAGATGGCGTTTCCTTTATAGCTTTTTATCACGTTACCATAATTCACCATAGCGCCGACGCCTATTTGAGGAAGAACCTCTCCCCTTGTGAGACGCTTTCTCAACACCTCTGCATCAATCTGAAGCTGAAGAAGCTCAATCTCAGGACGCTTAAAGTTATCGTGTCCACCTTGGAAATGTTCAGATTCGAGGTCGTTGTCAAGATGTAAGCCACCTTCCGTATATTCGATGCCAATTTCCTGACACAGAAGCTGAGACGCGAGAACGATACCGTTATTGAGTTGCAGCTGCAATGCCTGAAACTTGTTGCGTTCAAGAGCTATGCGAAGGATATCGTTTCTCGTCACCAGACCGGCTTTCAAGGCGGTGTTGGCAACATGGTCAAGGGAGTCGATCAATGTCAGGGCTGATTTTAGCGTCTCCACTTTCGACTGAAGACCTATCACGAGATAATATGTGGATTCGATATTCTCGAGCATATCGCGTTCCGACACCGTAGCTTGCAGTTCAGCGGCTTCGACGCCTAATTTGGCGAGTCTGTTACCAGTTCTCACGCGTCCGCCGGCATAGATAGGCTGTATCGCGGAAGCGCTGATGCTATGACCTTTTTGCATTAACTTGATCTCTTCAGGGACATTCATGCCTTCATCCTGCAACAGTTCGATGATAGCTTTCAGAATCTCGCCGAACTCGTCGTTGATATCATTGACACCATATTGTATGATTGGATTCACAGCATAATATGCCATATAGTTGAGGCTCACTTGAGGGAAATATTTGGTAAACACCTGCTTTTTGACCTGTTTGGCTCTTTCAATCTCAAGTGCATTCGTTTTGAATTGTGCGTTGTTGGCTTTCGCCAATGCGAAACACGAGTCAAGGGTGAGAATGTCGGTCTTTTGTGCCGTCATCCCAACGGTGAGAAATGCGAATAAAACTATTAAGATATATCTTTTCATTTTTTGCTGTTTTTATCGTTGTCGAAAGCGAGGCAGTAGGCCACCGGAAGCACCGTCACTACGAGTGGGAACGTGATTATTGTGCCGAAACAAATCACCACGCCCATAGGCTCCCAAAGCAATGTCTTCGCAAGAATCATCGGGATGACGCCAAGTGCTGTAGTGGCTGATGTGAGGAAAATAGGTCTCATTCGGCGCAGACCCGCTTCATATGCGGCCTGACACACAGAGAGATGCTCTTTCTCGCGCAATTCGTGGGCATAGTCGTACATGATGATGGCATTTCGCACTATGATGCCGATGAGTGAGATGACGCCCAAGATGGCGGTAACAGACATGTCGAGACCGAACAGCCACAATCCGAAAGTGGCGCCGAAGATGCAAAGCACCGACACTGAGAGAGACAATATTGAAATACCGATCTTCGTATAATGGAATATCAGCACGATGAACATCACTACAATGGCTGCCAATATAGACTTTATCATGGAAGGTATCGTCTCGAGCGTCACTTTCATGGAGCCGCCCCTGTTTATTATCACGTCGTCCGGGATGTCGAGGTGAGTCTCGATGTATTCATCTATTTTTCCGAACTCCTTGAGCTGGCCGGCACCTGGCACGACGTCGGCTGACACTGTGATACATTTCATGCCGTTACGGTGAGGCAGGATATTGTGTTTGAACTGAGGTTTAAGTTTGGCCACCTGACGCAGTGGAACCCAATAGCCGGGGTGCGACGTAGGGATAAGCATGTCACCGAGGCTTTCATAGTCGATGTCGTGGACGCCTTCGGTATATACCGTCGTGTGCAGGTTATAACTTCCCTCCCACAACGACACGATATTGCTTCCAGACAACGCACTCGCCAGATACAACGACAGTAACGACTGTGTCACGCCAAAACGACCCGCCTCTTCGATATCCAGTTCAACACCAATGACTTCATCATTCTCATCGAAGTCAGAATGCACAAAGAACAGGTTCGGGCTTTTCTTCGTGAATGCCTTGATGGAATCGCTGATGGTGCCCAGAGTCTCGTAATCATCACCCATGATGTAATACTCCACCGGCGCGTTGACAATCTGATAATCCATCTGTTTGAAACGTATCTGCGCTATCGGGAAGATGTTTTCGTATTTCTGCGTGTATTCGTTCATCATAGCTTTCGTCGCGTTCTCTGATGTTGTCTTCACGATAAACTGTGCATACGCGTTAGTCGGCATAGGTTCAGGCGCATATGTCATGTGGAAACGCGGCGATGCCATTCCGATGAACTGCGTCACTGATGTCACACGTTTGTCGGCTTTCAGAATCTTTGTCAGCGAGTCAGCCACTGCAGCCGTCTCCTCTATAGAGCTTCCGTAAGCAAGATGTATCTCGACGGCGAAGCTGTCACGTTCTGCTTTCGGCAGCATCTGCATGTTAATTTTGGTGAACAGGAAAGCACCTATGACAACCGAAGCCGCCGCCACTATGACAGTGCCCCATTTATGACGGAAACAGAAGTTAAGCAATCTCTTATATACTCTTTGAAGGATGTCGAAGAACTTGGCTTGAGCTTTCTCGAATCTTGAGCGTTTGTTAGGATTTGAAGGCGATATCACCCTCGCCGACATATATGGTATCACCCAAATGGCATAAAGGAAACTGCACGTCAACGCGATGAAGATAGCCCACGGGAATAACTTGATGAAGTCGCCCATGTTAGTGCCTTTCATGAGAGGCAGCATCGGGAAAAACATGCACGAGATGGAGCATGTCGCGATGAGCATGGATGTCATGAGGTTCTTTGTCGACACCGCTGCCGAGTACCATCGTGAATGGCCTTCGCTAAGCATGTCGGTGTAGCCGTCGATTACCACAACAGAGTCGTCGACTATCATACCTAACACTACGATGAGAGCCGCCAATGTCACGGTGTTGAGTTCCATCCCGAGGAGATACATTATTGCCCATGCCGCCGCGATGCATACCGGCACTGATGTCGATGACACCAACGCGGTCTTCAACGGGAACAGCATCAGCATCACTAAGATGACGATGAGGATAGCCTCGATGAGGTCTTTCAGGAACGACAGCACTGATTTGTTGACTACGACAGGCTGGTCGGTGATATGGTGCACCTTGATGTCAGGCGGTGCAGTCTTTAGGAAGGCGTTGATTTTCTCATTCACTTCATCGCCGAATGCCACCACGTTATATCCAGGACGCATCTCCATGGAGAATATCAGGCATCGGTTGTTGTCTACCACGCTGTCGGAATACTGGATGTATTGCGATGCTTCCTGATAGTGACGCTCGAGGCGTGCCACGTCACGGAGCTTCACCGTCTGACCTGTGAAAGGGTCTGAAAACACGACGAGTTCATTAAGCTCATACATGTCGTCTATAGGCACTTCGACATGAATCAGGGCGTTGCCTTCGTGGTTGTCGACCTTTCCAGACACGGTGCGCAGGCTGTGTGCAGCGAGTTCCGCCGTCACCATCGACGGTGAGATGGCATATTGAGTCATGCGTGCCGGGTCCATATATACAGCTATCTCCTCTTTCTGTTCGCCCACGATTTTGATATTACCCATCGTCGGGATGGTACGCAACTTCTCAGAGAGCTTGTCGGCAAATTCGCGCAACTCACGCGACGAGCGCTGGTCACTCTCGATGGCAAGAAGCAACGACGATGCATTGCCGAAGTCATCGATGACAGCAGTGGCGAGCACACCTTTCGGAAGGTCGGTCTGCCTGAACAGCACCAATCCCTGACGGATACGCGACCAAGTCATCTTGGCGTCATCGACGTCGTTCACAAGGTTTACGATGATGATGAGCATTCCGTCTTTGGAATATGAATAAGTCTTGTTTTTATCCACATCGCTAAAAGTGAACAGATACTGTTCAGTGACGCTTGCCACCCTCTCCTCTATCTCATCGGCGGTAGTGCCCGGATATATGACAGCCACCACACCGGTACGTATAGTCACATTCGGAAACTCGTTTTTCTTAAGACGAGGAAGAGCGAAAAATCCGAAGATGACGATGACTGTCATGAAGAAGAACACCAAATTGCTGTTCCTCATCGCAGCTTCTACAATATTTCTTTTCTGAGCCATAGTCTCCGTTGTGTTGTAAATTATTTAAAAGAGACCTTTGCTCCGTTGTATAGTTTCTGGTAGCCCACCGTGACGATGGTGTCACCATGTTCGAGGCCTTTGGTGACGAGCACTCCATTTTTCACGAAGTCGCTCACTTCGATAATTCGGCGGTACGACTTACCGTTTTTCACAGCCCACACTGACAAACCGTCAGACACTGTCTGAACACACGATGCCGGCACCACTATGCCTGTCACCGCTGTTGAGTTGAGACGCACCTTAACAACCATGCCCGGAAGGGCGTTTTGTCCGTCAAGGTTTATTTTGGCTTTCACAGTATATGTATGGCCAAACGGGTTTGAGACGATGGATTTGTCTGATATGACGATTTCTTTGTCGGAGACGTTAAGAGCGGTGATTTCAGCGAGAGCCTTATCGCCAATCTTCACCATTCCCACTTCTTTTTCCGGCACTGAGAACTCCACGACGAGTCTGTTTATGTCTATGAGATGGCAGAAAGCCTCCGACGGGCGCAGGAACTCGCCTATCACGCGGTCTTCCATGCTGACGATGCCGTCTTGCGGAGCGTAAATGGTACAATCCTCCAGATGCTTACGTGTCGATATCTCAGTCTGACGAGCCTTTTCAAGGTCGGTCTCCATCTCAACCCAACGTACATCGCTGATGCCGCCTTCCTCGTGCACAATCTTCAGACGTTCGTAGCCGTCTTCAGCCTGTCTCAACGTAGCCAATGCTGCATCATGCAGACTCTTCGAAGTGGTCTCGTCGACATGCGCTATGATGTCACCTTTCTTTACCTTCTGACCGTTGTGGACATAGACGTCAGTAAGAGTGCCGCCTAAAGGGAACGAGCAAGACATCCTCACCTCACTCTTCAGATTGCCGACATAATTACGTAAACTCGATCCGTCAGTTAACTCGACAACCGAAATCTTCACCGGAATAACAGGGTCAAACTTCTGTTTCTTACTTGTCTTATCTCCGCATCCTATCAATATTATTGATAAAAAAACGATTAGAAAATGTTTCAAATACATCGTCTTACGATTTAAAATTAAGTCACAAATTTACAAAAAAAATCTCCCGGACAAAATCCAGGAGAAAATTTTTTAAAAAAAATTCATTAGAATGCAATGCCCCAAGTGAGACCGATTCTGTAGCCGTAAAGCCCGTCTCTGGTGTTAGCGGTAGCTGTGACATCCGATGGAAGTTCAGGCTTATTCATTCTACCGAGACATGGCCATGATGCCTTGACACCGATATACTGGTCTTCTACAATTTTGAAGTTAAAGCCGAGATTCAAAGCACACATCCAACCATTGTGGTCTACATCATAATCCTTATCTGAGAATTCAAAACGGTTGGTTCCCACAATGTAACCAAATTCAACACCATCCACAAACTCAAATCTATTTGAGATTTTGTAATACTGTCTGATTTCAGCAATAATATTGATGTGCATGAATTCTTCCTGATACTGTGGAGCGTTTCCGGTTTCATAACCGATACCGATGCCACCATACAAACCTTTACCGCCACGGTAACCAAAGAACAAGCGATCTGAATTTATCAAGCCATAAGTTTGATTCGCTGCACCATCATCAAAAACTGAGAGAGCCGACCAGTTTGAAAATTGTGCCGCACCGAGGTCGATTTCAAGTTTAAAACCTTTTTCATACTGAGCTTTTGCCACAAATGTTGAGAGCAATAAAGCTAAAATCAATGTAACTTTTTTCATGTTTTCAAAATTTAGTTAATTAGATACTATTCAATTCCCATGTTGTAAAGTATGAAGGCGTAGATGTCGGCCTGCTCCTCAATGACTTTTGCCATCGGCTTGCCGCCACCGTGACCGGCCTTGCTGTCGATGCGGATAATCTTAGGCTCGTCGCCTGTCTGTGCATGTTGCAACTCAGCCGCATATTTGAACGAGTGTGCCGGAACAACTCTATCGTCGTGGTCGGCTGTCGTCACCATGATGGCTGGATATTTCACATCCTTGCCGCTCTTGATGGTGTGCAACGGTGAATAAGCGTACAATGCCTGGAACATCTCTTCGCTGTCCTCGCTGGTGCCGTAGTCGCTCGCCCAGTTCCAGCCGATGGTGAACAGATGATAACGCAGCATGTCCATCACGCCGACCTGTGGCACTGCCACTCTGAACAACTCAGGACGTTGGTTGACGACTGCGCCAACAAGCAGACCGCCGTTCGAGCCGCCGTTGACAGCGAGATAATCCGGTGAAGTATACTTATTATTGATAAGGTATTCAGCTGCCGAGATGAAATCATCGAAAACGTTCTGTTTCTGCAACTTTGTGCCTGCGAGATGCCATTCCTCACCATACTCGTTACCGCCACGGAGGTTAGCCATAGCGTAGACGCCGCCCATCTCGAGGAACGGGATGCGCATCACCGAGAAGCCAGGGTTCAAAGTGATGTTGAAGCCGCCGTAGCCATAAAGCAAAGTAGGATTCTTGCCGTCTTTCTTGAGGTCTTTCCTGTAAGTCAGGAACATCGGGACCTTGGTGCCGTCCTTGCTTGTGAAGAACACCTGCTCTGTAGTGTAATCCTCCGGGTTGAAGTCGACTTTAGGAGCGCGGAACACCTCAGATTTGTTCGACTCGATATCGTATTTGTAAATCGTTGTCGGGAAGGTGAACGAGGTGAAAGCGTAGAAAATCTCAGGCTCCTCATAGCGGCTCACTATGCCTGTAGAGCCGAATGTCGGGAACTGAATCTCGTGCTTCAAAGTGCCGTCGAGTTCGTACACATAAGCGTGGTTTGAAGCGTCTTTATCGTAGGTGATGATCATTTTGCCTGCACCCATCTGAGCGCCGACCATAACGTCGTCGTTTTCAGGAATCAGAACCTCCCAGTTTTCAATAGATGCTTTGTTCAAATCATCAACATTTACTACACAAATCATGCCTTTAGGCGCATCGTAGTTGGTCATGATATAAAGCTTTCCATCGATGATGTCAATCGGGCTGTACTGATAGTCCATATCGAACGCAATCTGCACGAACTCGCCTTTTGGGTCTTCCATGTCACGAATCCAAAGTGTCGAGCCTGCACCTTGCCCGCTTTCGTAAAGGAACATATAACGTTCTTTCTCATCAGTACTCACACCGTGGAAATAGCGCGGTTGACTTGGATTTTCATAGAAAAGCCTGTCTTTCTCCTGTGGGTCACCGAGTTTATGATAGTAAATCTTATGATTTTCGTTAACGTTTGAGAACTCCTTACCTGCCACCGGTTTGTCGTAAGCGGCATAGAAGAAACCGTCTTTATACCAACTTGCACCGGTAAACTTTGCCCACTCGATATGGTCTGGGAGCAATTCTTTTGTCGCAACGTCTTTCACATAAATCTCAACCCAGTCGGAACCGCTGCGCTGTATGGTGTAAGCGAGATATTTGCCGTCGTGCGACATACTCATTCCACCCAAAGAGACAGTGCCGTCGTCAGAAAGCTTGTTAGGGTCGAGAAGCACCTCCGGTTCGCCGCCGTTGGCATCCTGCATGTAATACACGCTCTGGTTCTGCAAGCCGTCGTTCTTGCTGTAGAAATACTTTCCAAAACGTTTCGACGGAACGCCATACTTCTCATAATCAGCGATTTGCGTCAAGCGGTCTTTAAGTTTCGCCCTTAACGGAATATGGCTGAGATATTCGTTGGTGAGAGCTCTCTGCGCCTCAACCCAGGCATTCGTTGCCACTGAAGTATCATTCTCCAGCCAACGATACGGGTCAGCGACCTCGGTTCCAAAATAATTGTCCACGACAGTCTCGTCGCGTTCGGCTTTAGGATACTCCTTAATCTTATAACGAGTATCGCATGAGGATAACATCATAATGCTTCCCATGATTAATAAGGTTGTTTTTAAGATTTTCATATTTCTAAATATTTACTATTACTGATAATTTATTCTATTTTGAAAGCCAAACAAAAAACATACAAAAATAGTAAAAAAACTAAACGTTTAAAAAAAACCAGAAGTTTTTTCAAAAAACCATTGACAAAAACGATTATTTTATGTATATTTGCACCAGAAATCGTGACGCCATGCGACAAAACAGCCACATAACGCCCCTTTTCAAATTATTCGGACAAAAACTGAAGAAGTTTTATTTTTACTTCATAGCTGATAAGAACAATTTCATCTAACATCCGACCTCGCATTGCTATTGCTTGCCGTTTGCGAGGTTAAACCAAAACAATGTAGGTAGCAAAAATAAAACAATTAACCAATCAAAAAATATAAAAATCATGAAAAAA
>JAGCFU010000059.1 GCA_017649945.1 Bacteroidales bacterium
CAACGACAACTTCAGAATCTCAAATGTGAACATCCTCACTATCTCGCCCGACATTGCGCCATGCACTTTTCTCAACGCAATCTCTTTGCTGCGGCGGTTCAACTCATCGATGACATAGCCTATCAAACCGATAAGCGACACAAATATAGCGAACAAAGCTCCCACAAATATGGTGTTTCGCATCTTGCGGTTGTCGGCATACTGGGCACGGACCTCGTCGGAATAAAGCTTCACCTCAAGTTCATTCCCTTCTGTAACCTCATTAACAACATCATGGATGCGGTCTTTTGTCTTTTTATCGGCATGACGCACTTTAACCAACAGATAACGCATTGGGTGCATACTGGTTTTGCCGAAAAACACACCATCAAACTTGGTACCGCTGTATAGGTCGCCATGGAAATAGCAACTTGGTTTCAGGTTCGGATCGAGGGCGCTGCCAATACGGATGTTGCGGTAAACACCGGAAATCGTCAGCGGTTCGATATACAGTTTTTTTCCTACATAGAAATAACTATGGTCAGATATTAAAATCTGTTTCCCCACTGCGCCGTCGCTCCAATCCTCAAACTCCATCATTTTCTCGATGAGGCTTTCGCTGACCGCCACCTGCAACGAATCAGTTGGATAGGTGCCTGCAATAAAAGGAATTTCCATCAGATCGTAAAAACCATCCGATACGTAAGAACCATCAGCGAGTTGCACCAAAGTAGTTCTCTCACCAGGTTTTTGCACTACATTGCCTTCGGCATATTGGAAAGGCAAAATTGCGCAAGCCTCCACGCCCTCAACTTCCGGCATAGAATTAAGCTTATTAACCACCAAATCGCGTGTCTTGACGGTTTGCATATCGATGTAATAAAGATCCTTGTAATTATATCCCAAATCTTCGTTGGCAAGATATTCGTATTGCCCAGTAACCACAAGCAACATAGCCATAATAAACACATTCACCGCCACCTGCAGGCTCAAAAGGAACAGTTTCCAGTGGCGCATGCTCATGCTGAAGTTTTGGATAGCCTTCCAAATAGGAACTCGCGTATAAAGAATTCCCAGAACGACAACGGAAATCACAAATATCAGGACAACAACCGCAATAATCATGCGGATGCTCGGTCCGATGAGAGTAGTGGTGACTGATGTACCCAACAGATTGAGTGCCAGGTTATTTCCGGCAAGGATAAGCAATACGGCAAGCAGCAAAGCCAATGCGATATGCACTGCCGCTTCCTTTGTCAGCATCACATAAATTTCACGTCCTCCAGCACCATAACATTTGCGGATACCAATTTCCTTTGAGCGTTTCATCATCGCCGAAAGCACAACAAGGATATAGTTCATCATGCTTATAAAAAGCAACAGGAAAGCCACAATACCGAGGACAATCACTTTGCTATGCACCTCGGTGTCAGATGTGTGCAATTTGTCAAATGGCGCGAGGTGATAGCGTACTTGGTAGCCTATCTGCGTCTTCAGTTTCTCAAAGTCCTGATGAGTTGTCTGCATTTTATAGATAGACTCGTCAAGCGAGTTAGGGTCAACGCCTTCCTGCAATTTAACATAGCCGGTATACATGTCGTTGAACACCCAGTTGTCTCTTGATGCAGCTTGAAATAACTCCAGCGATTTCACTACACCAAATGAAAAGGTTCCATTCTTCGGAAAATCCTCAAATACCGCCTCAATAATCATCTTTTCAGAACGGTTTTCCTGCATGATAACCTTGCCGAGACATTCGTCTACACCTCCAATGTTTTCTGCAAAAGAACGAGACACGGCGACATTATCCTTGCTGCTCAACGCTTTGACGATATCACCGGCAATTATAGGTTGTGAGAACACCTTAAAGAAACAGGTGTCAGCGACGAGTGTCTTACATTTGAATACCAGGTTTTTCTCTTCGTCAAGATAGTTTAAATCACGGGTGCCCATGACAACGCGAGTTGCCTCCTCAACGCCCGGCACCTCGGCCTTGAAGCCTGGTGCAACAGCGCCGCTGATTTGGTCGAAATCGTCTTGTTTGTCGCCCAAAACTGTTTCAGCCTTGATGAGATAGATGCGATCCACATCCTTGTAAAAACTGTCATACGACAATTCGAAGCACACCTTGGCAATCAGCACGATGCCGATAGCGAGACCTATGCCCAAGGATAGGATTTTGATGAGGTTATCAGAGAACTTTTTCATACATTAATAACGTAAAAACATTAATAATGATGCAATAATCATGCCAAAAATGCAAATCATTCTAAATCAATGAAATACATTTTTAGCAAAATAAAAAGTGTAAAAAAAATTTACAGTGAGTGTAAAGAAATTTTACATTTACAGCACAAAAAGTGAACATTTTATTGATTACGTATTATTATAATTATGCAAAGAATTTATATCATTTATATGCAAAAAATTAAAAATTATTAAAAAAATAATACTAGAATCAAAAAAAGATTGTATCTTTGCAGCGGAGGGTTTATAATGTAACTACGATAACAAATTAATTTGTATTGATACAATATCACAAATGTATTTATCGTTAGATTACAAATTAGATTACTATGAGAGCTTACTTGTTTAATATTCTTCGAGAATACAATTTCAGGTACAGAATCGCCTGTCAAGATGTGTATTTATCTAAGTTTTACTCTTTTATAGATCATATTGAATACATTTCTCCTCGCGAAGATTTCATTAATTTGTCGAAAGATTGTAAGAATGTAAATGTAGATTTAAACAAGAGCATTCAAGAATGTAAACGAAAACACAATTTAATTCATGCATAAGTTATGACAAAAGTTGCGAGACAAGATAAAGCACAGGCTGATAGTTCAGGAAAACCTGTTCTGTATGAACAGAATATGATGATAGATGACACTATTATTCCAAATGCAGAAGAATTGGCAAAATTGAAAGAGGTTGATCCTTCGCTTGTTAGTTGGGTTACATCCCGATGTGAGCAAGAGCAAAATTTTAGGCATGATTTTTCTCGCTCCCAACTTAAATTGGCAAATAAGGAACTAAATGGCAATATTAGTTTACATTGGGCTTGTCTGATTATGGTCTTTTTGCTTATTCTTGGAGCATTAGGTGCATCTGTTTATATGCTAATTACCGGTATTAGCGTAGCAGGAAGTATTTTTGCTGGAGGTACAGTAATCGGCATCATTGTTGCTTTTGCAAAGTTACTACCTTCAAAAAACAAATCACAGGTAAAACATTAAATAATATAGCTACACTTTCATAAAAATAATAAACGCTTGCAATGCAAGCGTTTATTGTTTTTGCAGAAATTAATTATTCACTCCTCAGCGACTTCACCGGATTAACCGTGGCGGCTCTCAAACTTCTCAACGTGACGACGGCTATTGTTATTGCCAGGACTGCCAACAATGATATCGCAAACACCCAGATATACAGCGGCACTTGATAGGCGAAGCCCTCTAAATAACGTCGCATGATGACGATGCTCACGGGCACGGCGATGACGAAGCACACCAGCACGATCTTCACAAAGCGCGAGTTGAACATCGCCAGGATCTGCTGCACCGTGGCGCCATGCACACGACGGATACCAATTTCCTTGCGGCGGTGCTCCGTCTCAAACATCACGAGGCCGAACACACCCATCAGCGAGATAACGATGGCCAAAATTGTGAACAACGTGACCAACTTCGAAAGGTCGTTCTCCTTTTTGTATTGCTTTTCAAGGGCCTGACTGAAAGGCGTCACCTCAATATCAACTCCATCGCCCAAATCGGGGTCGAGGTCTACAAGGGTCTTGCTGATGCGCTCCTTCAAGGCGGAGGCATCCACGCCTGGCTCGGTGCGGATGAAGAGCATATTGCAAAGATTCCACGGGTCCTTACCATACACATAGAAGGCAAACGGGCCCATGCCATTGCGCAATGCGCAAAAGTTGAAGTCCTTGCAGAAACCTGCAATCTCGGCGATTTGGTCGTCATGGCCGCCAATCTGGTCATCAAGGGTGATTTTGAAATAGTCACGTGCAAATTCATTGAAGATATACGTTCCTGTAGATTGTTCATCAGCTTCTGTGAAATCGCGGCCTTCTACAATGTCGATGCCCATGAAGCGCAGAAAATTCCACGAGACAGGATAGACCTGCCAACCAGCATCCTCACCCCGCACTTTACGTCCCCAACTCATACGAGAGTCTTTTATAAAAGACCCTGAGCCCCAGGCAATGTCCTTGATGGCCGCATCGGATTTCAATCGGTTCTCAACGGCTTCGCGGTTGGTGGCAAGATTCCACGATACCCGCGACTGCAACAAGCATTCCTGATTGAAACCCATGTCATGATTCAGCATGTACTGGCGTTGTTCATGGATGAATATCGCACAGATAATCAAAATAATAGATACTGTAAACTGCAAACCAATCAAACCAATTCGGAAAGCCTTGCCCTTCTGTGTTGTACCGAGGGTGCCTTTCAAGGCGAAGGCGGGATTGAACGATGTGGCGAACAAGGCTGGATAGAGACTGGCGACCACCGAGATAAGCAATGCCAAACCAATGGTCAAAGCAACGATGCCCCAGTTTTGGCCGAAATCCAGCGAGGTGTCAATCAGGGCAGCCAATGTGGATTGCTTAAACAATGTAACCACAGCCACTGCCAAGCCAAGGACGATAATCACCATCAATAGTGACTCGCCCACCGACGACATTACCAACTGGAAACGGCTGCTGCCCAATATCTTCCGAGTGTTGATACTCTTCAGGCGCAACGGCACCATCGCAAAGAAGAAGTTGATGTAATTGATGAAAGCGATAAGCACCACAAAGATGGCGATGACAAGCAAAGTGATGGTAGTGGTGCGGTTTCCCATCTTTCCAACTGTATAGTTGGCGTTGGGGTCGGCGAAATACATCTCTGTCAGCAGCACGGGGCGAATCCCGAATTTGACATCATCATCCGAAACCTCAATGCCGCCATTCATCTCGCTGAAAAATTGCTTGCAGACCGGCTTTGCCACCTCGGTGATTGCCTCGGGGTCGGCACCTTCACGCAGTTTCAAATAATAGAAGTACGAAAACTCCTTCCATTCATCGAGCAGAACATCAGGCATGTCCCAAACAATATCAAAAGATGAGAGGTCGCTGTGCTTCGGCATGTCTTTATAGATGGCCACTATGGTCGTTTCTATCCATTTTGTTTCGGCAAGATTTTTCACAACGTCACCCACTTGGACACCGAGACGCTTAGCCATCGATTCCGATACAGCTAAGGTCGCGCCTGTCAAATCGTCCCAGTTGCCGGCCACCAGTTCAAATCCGAACACCTCGCGGGCACCTTTGTTTAAGGCGACTTGCGACCCTGAAACAGGCGACTGGTCGTCTCTCACGCGAATCTTGGCGGGAACACCCGCAATGCGACCGCAGCCGCCAGCTTCAATGTCAGGGGAAGCATTGACCACATACTCCCCAATGGGGCGACACAGATAAGACGAATAGCCAGTGGATCGGGACTCTTGCTTCGTAAGGACATAAATCCGGTC
>JAGCFU010000060.1 GCA_017649945.1 Bacteroidales bacterium
CACACTCTTGTGGGCGCAGGCGGCGGTCAGGGCGCTATGGATGCCGCAAACATCCTCAAGCCGGCGTTGGCGCGTGGCGAGTTGCGTGCAATAGGCGCTACGACACTTAACGAATATCAGAAATATTTTGAGCAAGATAAAGCTCTCGAACGTCGTTTCCAGATCGTGATGATCGACGAGCCGGATGAGCAGTCGGCAATATCTATTTTGCGTGGTCTGAAAGAAAAATATGAGACACACCATCAGGTGCGAATCCTCGACGAGGCTATCATCGCCGCTGTGGATTTGTCGATTCGTTACATCTCCGACCGATTCTTGCCGGATAAGGCCATCGACTTGATTGATGAGGCTGCTTCACGTCTGCGTCTGCAGATAAACTCGGTTCCTGAGGAACTTGAAGACGTGCAGCGAAAGATTCGTCAGCTTGAGATTGAGCGCGAGGCAATCAAACGCGAGAACGACAAGAAGAAAGTCGAGGAATTGACCAAGAGTATCAATGAGTTGGATAAGCAACGCCAAGATATCCGCATGCGTTGGGAGACCGAGCGTGGCTTTGTGGAGAAGATTCAGAAAGAGAAGAAAAACATCGAGAACTACAAATACCAGGCAACGGTGGCCGAACGTGAAGGCAACTACGGCAAGGTGGCTGAGCTGCGTTACGGTAAGATAGCCGAGGCGGAGGCCGCAATAGCTAAAGCTAAGGAGCAACTCATTAAGGTTCAGGGAGATAACCCGTTGGTCGATGAGGAAGTATCTGCCGACGATGTGGCTGAAATCGTATCACGTTGGACGGGCATCCCAGTGCATAAGATGATGCAGAGCGAGCGTGAGAAGCTGCTTAACCTCGAGTCGGAGCTGCATAAACGTGTCGTTGGACAAGACGACGCTATCGCCGCCGTTTCTGATGCTATCAGAAGGAGCAGGGCAGGCTTGCAGGACTCGAAACGACCTATCGGATCGTTCATCTTCCTGGGTACCACCGGTGTCGGTAAGACCGAGCTGGCAAAGGCGTTGGCGGAGTTTCTGTTCGACAACGAGAACAACATGGTTCGTATCGACATGTCGGAATATCAGGAGCGTCACACCGTGTCGCGTTTGATAGGCGCGCCTCCAGGATATGTGGGCTATGAAGAGAGCGGCCAACTCACTGAGGCTGTGCGTCGTAAGCCATATTCGGTGGTGCTTCTCGACGAGATTGAAAAGGCGCATCCAGATGTTTTCAACATCTTGTTGCAGGTCTTGGACGATGGCCGTCTGACCGACAACAAAGGCCGTTTGGTCGACTTCAAAAACACCATCATCATCATGACCTCGAACGTGCCTGAAGGCGAGTTGAGAAATCACTTCAGACCAGAGTTTTTGAATCGAATCGATGACATTATCGTGTTCAAGCAACTCACTGAGGAACAAATCGTTAGCGTCGTCGCAATGCAGTTCAACAAGGTAAAGGACATGCTGAAGCAGAACGGCATCGACATCACCATGACCGACGCCGCGATGAAGTACATGGCTAAGATCAGCTACGACCCTCAATACGGTGCACGACCAGTGAAACGTATGATGCAGCGTGAGATGCTGAATGAATTGTCGCGTATGATCATCGCCGACAAGGTCAACAAAGACAAGCCGATTACGGTTGATTTTGATGGAAATGGGCTGGTGTTTAAGAATTAATCAGTCATTATAACAAAAACATCCATGGTACAAAAGCTGTGGATGTTTTTTTTATAAAAATCTTGACTATTTCATAAAAATATTGTATTTTTGCAAAGGAAAACATTAATAATGTTTTGAGGTAAATAATGCTTGAATGATAAAATAATAAACTAATTGTTAGATGATAGAAACGAGACATATAGTTGTCAACGGCGATAGTCGGGATATGAGTGATGTGCAAGACAATAGCGTGCATTTGATTATTACTTCACCACCATATTGGCAATTAAAAGATTATGGTAGTGATAATCAAATTGGATTTAACGACAGCTATGAACAGTATATCAACAACTTAAATATTGTTTGGAAAGAGTGCTATCGCGTTTTACATGATGGCTGTCGTTTATGTATTAATATTGGCGACCAGTTTGCCAGATCTATATATTATGGTCGTTACAAAGTAATACCTATTCATTCAGAAATTATTAGGTTTTGTGAAACGATAGGGCTCGATTTTATGGGGCAGATCATTTGGCAAAAAGCTACTACTATGAATACTACTGGTGGCGGAGCTGTAATGGGAAGTTTCCCATATCCAAGAAATGGTATTGTTAAACTTGATTTTGAATATATTTTAATTTTTAAAAAACAAGGTGAAGCACAAAGACCCACTAAAGAACAAAAAGAGCAATCAAAAATGTCCAACGATGAATGGAATACTTATTTTAATGGGCATTGGTATTTTAATGGGGCAAAGCAGGATAAACATTTGGCTATGTTTCCATTGGAATTACCTTATCGGTTGATCAAAATGTTTTCATTTCCTAATGAAATTGTTCTTGATCCATTTCTCGGTAGTGGAACAACTGCTTTAGCTGCAAAAAAGTTAAATCGTAATTCAATCGGTTTTGAAATTAATTCTGATTTTATTCCGATAATAAAAGAGAAAATTAGTGGGAATGACTTATTAGGCAATGTAAACATTGAGATTCTTCGGCAAAAACCAATAAATCAAGCTGTTTTTGATAATAAGATACAACATTTGCCATATCAGTTCATTGATACGCATAAGATTGACAAAAAGATAGATGTCAAAAAAATGCAATTTGGTTCAAAGATAGATGCTGATAGTACATGTAAACGTAACGAATTGTTTTCCGTAAAAGAAATTATAAATCCAGAATTACTTGTTTTAAATAATGGAGTAACTATTAGATTGATAGGGATAAGAAAAAACCCGGCTTTAAATGGAGAGGCTACAAAATATTTACAACATAAACTTCATGGGAAAAAGGTATTTTTAAGATTTGACGAGCAAAAATATGATGAGAATAATCATCTACTTGCTTATCTTTATTTAGAAAATAAAACCTTTATTAATGCTCATATGATAAAAGATAGAATGGCATTAGTAGATAACAATGCAAATTTTAAGTATAAATCAAAATTTAATAATATTTAACATGAATGAAGAACAAAAGGCTATTTTAATATATCTGAATAACAATGCTATCGGATATGAAAACAGAAAAACTTCCACGCAAATAAGAGAAGATTTAAATCTTGAAAGTGGAGGCGTGACAAATGAGCATGTTAGGGATTTAATTAGGGATTTAATCATTAACTACCAAGCATGTATTGGTAGTTTGATGTGGGGAAATGGTTATTGGATAATCAAATCTGAAGATGAATTAAATAAAGTTTGTGAAAGTTTAGAAAATAGAGCAAATTCAATAAAGTATAGGGCTCAAGCATTACGAAATAATTGGCAAAAACACAATAATGGTTAAAAAGTATTCAATGGAATTTGGCAAGAAAGAAAAAGTCTTGAATTATGCTTGCCAAACATATCAATTATCACGACCAAATAAGGTAGGTGCAGTAATGGCACTGATTCGTGAATGTCAGCCGCAAACAATAGAAGAATGGGAGAAATGGTATTTTGAAAATGCAGAAACGGCTGGTAAAAACACTTGTAAGATAACTAAAGAAAGTCTTACAGAACTTGGCGAAAGATTATATGCAAAAATAACAGAAGTTGTCATACCTGAATGGCAGGAAGCTTTTGCTCAATTAACAGAGCAAGATTGTATTAACTATATATTCAACTTGACTATTAACCGTACATATGATGGATACATTCGTGAAAAATCAGTAGTATACGATGGTTTAGCTTTGCTATTTCCGGAACTTACTTTTGAAGAGAGCGATCCAGAACTGGATCATGCTGGTGACATTGATTATATTGTACGACTCAACAACAAAGCTATTGGTATACAAATAAAACCAACAACAGCGAAAGCTAATTTTGGGAATTACTCACCTTCAGAAAGAATGAAAGCTAATTTTACCGATTTTACAAATAAATTTGGCGGTAAAGTGTTTATAGTTTTTAGTTTGGATGGAGAAATTGCAAATAAGGATGTGATTGAGGAAATCAGAAAAGAAATTGCAAGATTGAGAGTTATGTAAATATAGGTGTTAAACTTCGCTGCTATCGATTTCGAAACTGCCAACTGCGAGCCGACAAGTGTTTGCAGTGTGGGAATTGTTGTGGTTCGTGACGGAGTTTTTACTGATAGTTTTTATTCATTGATTCAACCGGAACCGAATTATTACAACTATTGGAACACTCGAGTGCATGGTTTAACTCGGCAAGATACTGAGGATGCATTGGTGTTTCCATATGTTTGGGAGCAAATCGAGCCTCTCATTGAAGGCTTGCCGCTAGTTGCGCATAACAGCCCATTCGATGAAGGCTGCCTGAAAGCCGTTTTCCGTTGTTATCAAATGGATTACCCAGACTATCAGTTCTTTTGTACTTGTCGTGCATCGCGAAAACATTTTGGTAAGCTTCTTCCGAATCATCAGCTTCACACTGTGGCTGAAGCCTGCGGTTATCATTTAGAAAATCATCATCACGCATTAGCTGATGCCGAGGCTTGCGCGTGGATAGCGAGGGAAATACTCTAAACTAAAAAAGCACCGCTCTCACGGTGCTTTTTGTTGTTTTTGAATCTTGTCGAAACATTAAGCTTCGGTCTCAGCTGGTGCTTCTGCTGCCGGTGCCTCTTCTGCAGGGGCTTCCTCAGCGTTCTCGGCTGCTGCTGCCTGTGCTGCGAGCTCAGCCTGTTTCTTGGCGATAGCCTCAGCGCGAGCGGCGTTAACCTTGCTCTCAGCTTCGATTCTTGCCTTCTGGTCAGCTTTCTTCTTGTCGGCTTTTGCCTTGATTTCGCTAGCTAACTTGGCTTCTTTTTCCTTCATCCATGTCTGGAACTTGACCTCAGCCTGTTCAGCTGTCATAGCGCCCTTCTGAACACCGATCATGAGGTGCTTCTTGAGCATGACACCCTTCTTTGAAAGGATTGAACGGACTGTGTCGGTTGGCTGAGCACCCTTGTTTAACCAATCAAGAGCTTTGTCG
>JAGCFU010000061.1 GCA_017649945.1 Bacteroidales bacterium
ACGCTGCCGTCAGCACGACGCGGGCCTGAACTCATGACGTAGTAACCAGGCTCAAGGCACAGGCCATCATCCTCCATCAGTTGCGAGTACAGCAGTCCCACATCCATCCCGGGATCCATGGCGTCGTAAGCTAATAAATCAAAGGTATTACCGTTGAATTTCTTGATGCTGAAATGGGTGTAATAACGAGGGTCGGCATCAGCATTGAAATTAATTTTCAAAATGCCTGTTTTTGTAGCGGCAGGGACATCATCGCCATTACGACGTGAGCATGCAACGTTAAAAATCTCATACGAATGCGAGTCGGTGACACGGGCGCGCGCCACACCTGAAGGTGACATTGGAATATGACGGACATTCAAATCGTCGTTAACGATAATCGTGTCAACATCACAACCTGCAGTAGAAAAGGGACGCAACATTTCATTTGAAACACGCGGATTGAACACGTTGTTATCTATACAATCGACCAAAACATCCAATGTGACATCACGCAAATCCTTGTCGGTGAGGTTATGCAAGATTTTATATGCATCCTCTTCCCTATCCAACGTCCTCGCATAATCGACAAAATCCTTGATTGTCTGGTAGTTACCCCATGTCTTCGCCATAATTTCACGGTCATAATCGCCTTCGTTATGTGCAGCGATACATCCTGCGACGTAAGCGTTTCTGATGGAATCCTCAACAGCTAAACGGCGGTTGTTTTCGGCACGCATTTCGGCGGAAACATCAGGAATATAGGCGTTCTCGGCAGGTGGGATTATATCATAATCTTCCTCAATTTGTTCCGACGATGAGACGGACTTTCGTCCGTCTCTACACAATTCTATCATAATGTTATCAACATCACCGATTTTCACAACCTCGTAACCGAATTTTCCGTCTTTAGATGCGTAAACCATCATCGTGCCGAGGCCTGCCGTCAACCATGTATTCCCTTCATTATCAGCATGTTTCGTGGCAACAGTGCAATATTCCGAATAATTGTAAATCTTGAAATCGACACGTGCGTCGGGAACTGCATTGCCTTCATTGTCAACGACTTTGACATTCAGTTTAGCGGTTTTAGCGTAATTGTCGATAACATTTATCTCAGTATAATTCGCGTTTCTGTCTATCACCTCTTCCGGTCCGAAATATTTTCCGAACACCCGTGTATGCAACAGCAATGCGCGTGACGCAGGCGCGTTAAACCAACCCAAGTCAAGCACCGGTTCAGGCTCGCATGCTCCTAAAAAATGCCACTTGCCATCGACCCAAGCCTCGACCCAGGCGTGGTTGTCGTCACAATGCGCCCAACGCGGTGTATAAACCTGACGTGCCGGGATGCACACGGTGCGCAGAGCTGCCACCAACAATGTCGACTCCTCACCACAACGCCCCCATGATGTCTTGATTGTCGCCATCGGGGCACTCGTACGCGAGTCGGAGCCTTTGTAATTAACCTTCTCATGACACCAGTGGTTGACCTCCAAAACGGCGTCATACATCGACAGATCCCTGACCATGTCGCGTAACTCATCATAATAAACGAAACGGAAATCATCAAGATTCTCATTGTTGACACGCACCGGCATCACAAAATGGTTGAACTCGCGTTCAGGCACTCTCCTGCCCCACGACAGCTCGTCTTTCGCCAAAAAGGAAGCATCGACATTTCTCAAAAAATAATCTCCGGAATAATCCGCCACATCGCACGACGGCATGTATGCGTACAGAAACTCAAGGGCTTCACGCTGTTTTACAGTCAAATTCTCATTAAAAACAGAAAATAAATCACCGTATGGCATCGCCGCCTTCTTTGCCTCAAAATCCTTGTGAACCTCAGCACGTTGCGAAGAATCGGAGATAAAATGACTTGTACACGATGCTAACAAAAACATCAATAGTATAACAAATATTCTTTTCATAATTTATTGTTTTATAATTATCCTAAGTCATTAGTTGTCAATTCTTTAATCTTCAGCTTTCGCAGAAAGGTGGCAATTAAAGAATGACAATTAATGACAAATTATTACAGAATAAACTCTGTCAAGTCAGAATTCAATATTTCCTGCAATTCCGCACGATGTGCCTTGTCTGTTTTCATGAACAGGAAGCCCCACACGCTCATTGCCGGATTTTGGATGTCACGAGTCTCGAGAACGCCATGAAAATGTTTCTTAATCTTCTCAAAATCAATGGCTTTCGTAGTCTCATAAGGCTTGTCGAGAACGATGAAACTGAACACATCGTCTTCGATACCATCCCACATCGTCGCATAATCCGGGCGGATGCTCTCGAAGAACGCCTGCACAGGCAGCAAACCGCAGGTGTGACGTGTCAAATCATTGAGGCACATGCCTGCGAAACGCAACGGATTGACTTCAATCGGGATAGCCTTGCCAGTGTTTTTGTCGACACGGAACTCAACGTGCATCGGGAAATTGCGAAGATTCAGCACGCCGTTCAAGTCAATCAAAAACTGGTTGAACGGACCGTAATTCTTCTCAAAAATCTCTTTACTCATGCAGTAAAGACGGTCGCTGACATCGGTTTCCGATTTAAATATATGATGAAATATATTTATAATATTAGGTTTTCCGTCTTTATCATAATAAGCGTCGACAGCATATTCCTCACCTTGTATGAAGTCCTCAAGCACGAATTTGCCGCTCTTTACGACAGTCTCAGGGAACACCGCGCACTGCTTGGCGAAGTTCTTGTCGATGTCGTCCAAAGCATTCTTCCACTCCTCTTTGTTGCGGACGATATACACACCCACGCTGAGGAAACCCACTGCCGGCTTTATCACGAGAGGCAACGGCAATTCATCAGGATTCAGCGAGCGTAACTCCTTCATTTCCACTTCTTTATAGAAAAAATCAGGGAAAATACTGGCGCATATCTTACGGAACTCGGCCTTGTCCTTCACAATCTTCACCTTCTCGATGAGTTCTGAGCCGGCGAGATGCGGATACAGCCACACGAGGGCGTTTTCCGACACGGCGTAAACCTTTCCTGTCTGCTGATATTTTGCAACGAACTCGTTGTCGTTCAATAGGTTAAGATTATACCCCTGCTTCACCAAAAGCTCCGACATCTCGTTTCTCAGCACTGCTATCTGACTTTTCTCCAGATATTCGACCAACGGAGCTGAGACATATGGTTTTTCTAAAATTATCATCTCAAAATATTAGCGTTTCTATCAGGGCTGTACGACACGAATTTAATCGGCACACCCACTTTTTCTTCGATGAATTCGATGTAATCTTCAAGTTCCTGAGGAATCTTTCCGTCGATTTTGCAGTTCCAGCCCTTAACCGTCGTGTAAACAGGCTTCATCGTGACTGTTGATGCGTCATACGGCAGATAATCAATCATTTGGCCGTTGTATTCGTAGCCGATGCATACTTTGATTTCCTTCAAATCGTCCATGACGTCGGATTTCATCATCATGAGGTCGGTGACGCCGCTCAGCATGCAGGCGTAACGAAGTGCAGGAATGTCGAGCCATCCGGTGCGGCGCGGACGTCCGGTGGTGGCACCGAATTCGTGGCCGTTGGCACGTAGCATCTCACCAGTCTCGTCGAACAGTTCCGTCGGGAAAGGACCGGTTCCGACTCTTGTGCAGTAAGCCTTGAAGATGCCGTAAACCTTACCGATTCTGCTTGGCGCGACACCCAGACCGGAGCAGGCGCCTGCCGCGATGACCGACGACGAGGTCACGAAAGGATAGCTTCCGAAGTCGACGTCAAGCATAGAGCCCTGTGCACCTTCAGCGAGAACGTTTTTGCCTTCATCGAGGTACTTATTAATGAGGTATTCGCTTTCGACAAACTGGAATTTCTTCAGGAATTCGACAGCTTCAAACCACACTTTCTCGTAATCAGCGAAGTTCATTCCGTCGAGACGCACCTCGTTGATATCGAAGTCCAGATCCTTAATCTGCTGATAATGCTTGGCTTTGATATTCTCATAACGCTGCTTGAAATCGTTCATCATGATGTCGCCGATGCGCAAGCCGCGACGTGCCGTCTTGTCGGTGTATGTAGGTCCAATGCCTTTCAATGTCGAGCCTATCTTCATCTTGCCGAGAGCCTTCTCGTTGGCTGCGTCGAGCACACGGTGCGTCGGAAGGATGAGATGTGCCTTGTTTGAAATCACGAGACGCTGGCTGAGGTCGATGCCGGCTGCCGCGAGGTTGTCAATCTCGTCTTTCAGGATCTTTGCATCGATGATGACGCCGTTGCCTATCACGTTGATACACTTATCGTTAAACGCTCCCGACGGGATGGTATGAAGCACAAACTTCTTACCGTCGAACTCGATGGTGTGTCCGGCATTCGGGCCGCCCTGAAAACGGCAGACCATATCATATTTAGGCGTGAGCGCGTCGACGACCTTACCTTTGCCTTCGTCGCCCCACTGCAATCCAAGAAGCAAATCCAATTTTGCCATGTTATTATTTAAATATTTAGAATTACGGTTGCAAATTTACGAAAAATTTCACAATCGCTTCCCCACTCGCTCAACTTTTTTCACAAGATCGATTTTCTTAATCTTATCTATAAGATTCTCAAGGGTTTTGAGGTTATTGACATACACTGAAACTATCGCGACGACCATTCCGCCCTCGTTTTTCATCTCCATGGCCTGCATGTCGAGTTTCTCCTGGTTGGTGATGGTGTCGAACAGCGTGGCTCCGAAGCCCATCTTATTGACAGCCAATATCTTAAGTGTCGCAAGGAATGCAAAATCTTCACCGAATTGCCATCGTGCCTTCACGATACTCTCTCCGTGACGCGACATCAGTTTCATCGCTTCGGGACAGTCGGGATGATGTATCTGTACAGGCTCTCCCGGAAGGCTTATCGCCACCACATCGTCGCCGGGGATAGGGTTACAGCATGTCGAGATGGTATATCCGGAGATGTCGACACCGTCTTTATCGTCGCTTTTCTTCTGTGACGACGGCTTGACGAAACCCAAAGTGAGATATTTCACAAGATAATTCGACCAGCTGAAATCGCTCTTTTTGAGGATAGTCTCGACGTCCTGCCGCCCGATTTTGTTTACCGCGACGTAATAATAAAGGTCGTTACGTGTGGCGAGGTTGAATTTCGCGGCGAGAAGGTTGCGGTTCTGCTTGCTGAAGTCGATATTTGCATGGTCGAAATACTCTTTCAGCATCGTTTTACCCTTGTCTTTGAACGCCTTACGGAAATCTTTGATGCCGTTTTTCAGTCGGCTCTTAGCACTTGAGGTGGCGAGATAATCGAACCATTTCTCTTGCGGTTCCTGATACTCTGAGGTAATCACCTCCACCTGGTCGCCCATCTTCAGCTCAGTGTGTATCGGCGACAGTTTCTTGTTGATATTTGCGCCCACGCAGTGATTTCCGAGGTCACTGTGTATGTTATATGCGAAGTCAAGCACCGTAGAGCCTTTCGGCAAGGTGATTTTGTCGCCGTCAGGAGTGAAAACGAATATCTCATCGTTGAAGAGGTCGAGTTTGAAGCTGTCGATGAACTCTATTGCCGACACATGGTTCTCGTCGGCCTGCTGCACGAGGTTTCGCACCACATTCATCCAGAGGTCGAGCCCAGACTCGGCGTTGGAATTCTTGGCGCGATATTTCCAATATGCCGCGAATCCGTTCTCCGCTATCTCGTCCATGCGCTCCGTACGTATCTGCGTCTCCACCCAGTTGCCGTCCTTGCTCATGAACACGGCATGAATCGACGAATAGCCGTTGGTTTTCGGGAACGACACCCAGTCGCGCATCTTTTTGTTGTCGGGATAATAATATTTCGTGAATACGGCGAATGTCTCCCAACACTGCACTTTCTCGTCGTCGAGGTTAGGGCAGTCGATGATTATACGTGCGACATATGCGTCGTAGACCTCTTCGAGCGACATCCCGAACTTCACCATGCGTTCCCACACCGAGCTCACATTACGCTCGATGGCCATGGTGCGCACCTTGATGCCACGCTGCTCCAGTTCGGCTTTCACCGGTGTGAGGAAGTCTTCCAACTCCCGGAGTTTCTTTTTCCTCACATCGCACAACTGCTTCTGCACCGACTCGAAGACTTGCGGGTTGATGTATTTCAGGCATAGGTCGTCGAGTTCGATTTTCACCTTATAAAGACCGAGTCGGTAAGCTATCGGGGCGTATATCTGTGTCGTTTCCGATGCTATCTTGAGCTGTTTATGATGCGGCATAGAGCTCAGCGTGCGCATATTATGCAGGCGGTCGGCGAGTTTCACGAGGATGACGCGGATGTCGTATGACATGCTCATGATTACTTTACGGAACGTCTCCGCCTGCAGGCTATTGACGCCTTCGGTGAAGTCCTCGTTCGTAAGTTTGGTGACGCCGTCGACTATCTGTGCGGCTTTGTCGCCGAAATGTTCTTTGATATAATCCAAAGAGTAGTCGGTGTCTTCCACCACATCGTGCAGCAGTGCTGCGATTATCGATGTGCGTCCCATGCCCATCTCGCCTGCTATGATGGTTGCGACAGCGAGAGGGTGATACATATAAGGCTCGCCTGAACGGCGGCGAGCGTCTTTATGAGCGTTGGCGGCGAGTAGATATGCCTCTGTGACGAGGGCGACATCCTGCTCGTTTTTCCTTGATTTCCAACATGTTAAAAGAACATTAAATTGCCGTTCGAGTTCGATTTTCTCGTCTTGTGAATATGTATCCGGTAGCGTCATCATAATCCGAAGTTTAAAAAGCGCGTTGAAAATGCAAAGTTATAAAGGTTTTTCAATATTTACAAAGGTTTTTTTGTATTTTTTCACAAAAAATTAGGGACGAAAACTCTTTCGTCCCTAACTGTTAACTTGTAACTTCTAACTTTTTAATAGTCTCCGTTGATCACTGCCATTGTGTGAATCAAATCGAGGAGCTTGTTGGAGTAGCCTATTTCGTTGTCGTACCATGCCACAAGCTTCACGAAAGTGTCGGTCAGTGCGATACCGGCCTTTGCATCGAAGATTGATGTACGGATGTCGCCGAGGAAGTCGCTCGAAACGACTGCGTCTTCGGTGTAGCCGAGGATGCCCTTGAGTTCATTCTCAGATGCCCTCTTCATCTCAGCGCAAATCTCATCGTATGTTGCTGGTTTTGCAAGGTTGCAAGTCAAGTCGACTACCGAAACGTCCAAGGTAGGGACGCGCATCGACATACCTGTGAGCTTGCCTTTGAGTTCCGGAATAACCTTACCCACTGCCTTAGCGGCACCTGTTGTAGAAGGGATGATGTTACCTGCTGCAGCGCGACCGCCACGCCAGTCTTTCAATGAGTGACCGTCGATAGGTTTCTGTGTCGCTGTGGTTGAGTGCACTGTTGTCATCAAACCGCTGGTGATGCCCCATTTGTCGTTGACGACCTTAGCGAGAGGTGCCAAGCAGTTTGTGGTGCATGATGCGTTTGAAACGACCTGAGTGCCTTTCACGTATGTCTTATCGTTGACGCCGCAGACGAACATAGGAGTGTCGTCCTTTGAAGGGCCGGCGAGAATGACATATTTCGCACCTGAATCGAGGTGTGGTTGAACAGCCTCCTTTGTGAGGAATTTACCTGTTGAATCGATGACGTAATCCGCGCCATATTCGCCCCATTTCAGGCCAACTGGGTCACGGCTAACACTCGTAGGAATTTCTTTTCCGTTGATAATCAGCGTGCTCTTCTCCAGATTGTACTCAATCGTTCCGTCAAACTGACCGTGCATTGTGTCGTATTTCAGCATATATGCTTGATAATCAACAGGACACGTTCCATTCATGTACACAATCTCAATGTCGTCACGTTTCTGGGCGGCACGCAGCACCAATCGACCGATTCGTCCAAGTCCATTGATACCTATTCTAATTTTCTTAGCCATGATGATATTTTTTTGTTAACAAAAATTTACACTTAGAAATGTTTTGCAAAGTTAGACACTATTTTTTATAAAAGCAAACAAATTTCAATAATTTTTTAAAAAATAAATTTTAGGATGCAATATCCAGATTTTTCGTATCTTTGCAAGATTAATTGTTTTTCGATGGATAAGATCAGAAATTTTTGCATTATTGCCCATATAGACCACGGGAAAAGCACTTTGGCAGACAGGTTGATTGAAATCACTAACACATTGACAAAGAAAGAGTTAGTGGATCAGGTTTTGGACGACATGGACCTTGAACGCGAGCGCGGAATCACTATTAAAAGCCACGCCATCCAGATGAAATATGAGCATGAAGGCGATGTTTACACCCTGAATCTTATCGACACACCCGGTCACGTCGACTTTTCATACGAGGTTTCCCGTTCCATCGCCGCATGCGAAGGCGCGCTTCTCGTTGTAGACGCATCCCAAGGCATTCAGGCTCAGACAATTAGTAACCTATACATGGCAATCGACCATGACTTGGAGGTGATACCGATTTTAAATAAAATCGACATGGAGAGCGCACAGCCTGAGAAAGTCGAAGATCAGATTGTCGACCTCATCGGCTGCGACCGCGAGGATATTTTACGCTGCTCGGCGCGCACAGGATTTGGCGTTGAAGAGATTTTGGAAGCCATCGTAAAACGTATCCCGGCACCTAAAGGCGACCCGAACGCACCTCTCCAGGCATTGATTTTCGACTCCGTTTTCAACTCGTTCCGCGGAATCATAGCTTATTTCCGCATCATGAACGGCACAATCCATACTGGCGAAAACGTCAAGTTTTTCAACACCGGCATGGAATACGACGCTGACGAGATCGGAGTCTTGCAGATGAAACAGGTGCCGCAAAAAGAACTTTCGGCGGGCAACGTGGGATATATCATCTCAGGTATTAAATCCTCAAAAGAGGTGAAGGTCGGCGACACTATAACTTCGGTCGACAACCCTTGCGACAAGCCTATTGCAGGCTTCGAGAACGTGAAGCCTATGGTTTTCGCAGGCGTCTACCCTGTCGATGCCGATGATTATGAAGAACTTAGAAGCTCGTTGGAGAAGCTGCAGCTCAACGACGCATCATTGGTTTGGGAACCGGAATCGTCAGCGGCATTGGGATTTGGATTCCGCTGCGGATTCTTGGGACTGCTCCATATGGAAATCATCCAGGAACGCCTCGACCGCGAGTTCAACATGGACGTCATCACCACAGTGCCTAACGTTTCGTTCAAAGCATATCTCACCGACGGCAGCGTCGTCGACGTGCACAACCCGAGCGGCATGCCTGATGTCACGAAACTCGACCACATCGACGAGCCTTACATCTTGGCGCAAATCATCTCGCAAAACGAATATGTCGGTTCCATCATGACATTGTGCATTGAAAGACGCGGTATCCTGAAAAACCAAGTCTACCTCACAACCGACCGCGTGGAACTCACTTTCGAGATGCCTCTGAGCGAAATCGTGTTCGACTTCTACGATAAACTCAAGTCAATATCAAGAGGTTATGCCTCTTTCGACTATCATATCTGCGGCTACAAGCCTTCGAAGTTGGTGAAACTCGACATCATGCTCAACGGCGATACTGTCGATGCCCTCTCAACCTTGATTTTCGTTGACCATGCCTACTCTTTCGGACGCCGTATGTGCGAGAAACTCAAGGAATTGATACCAAGACAGCAATTCGACATCGCCATCCAGGCCGCTATCGGAGCGAAGATTATCGCACGTGAGACAGTGCGCCAGGTTCGCAAGGACGTTACCGCGAAATGTTACGGCGGCGATATCTCGCGTAAGCGCAAGCTCCTTGAGAAACAGAAAGAAGGAAAGAAACGCATGCGCCAGATCGGAAATGTGGAGGTGCCACAGTCGGCGTTCCTAGCAGTGCTGAAACTGGATTAATTATTCAAATAAATAATACTAATATCAGGATTTTCTGATTCCGTTTTGAACGTCACAGTTTTTGTTTTATTCGGTTCGAGATCGAAGAAATTATCTGATAAATCAGAACACTGTGAATTTTCTGAGAACCAAATGTAAACATCCTTCACAAAAGTATTCGAAACAAGAGTGATGGTACCAATACCATTTTCAACCGTTATTTCCGGTATCAGGTCAACTTTTTTCAGTTCCAGATATTTTGGCTCAAAGAAACAATGTATTCTTTCAGCAATAATTTCATCATTCTCAATAAGTTGCATTTCAAAATAAATCTCTCTAAAACTAAATTTCTCAATAAAATCAGCCACAAATATTGGCACATAAATGCTGCTGTTTTCGGGAATAAAAACCTTCTCGGTATGAGATTTTAAGAGTTTTTCGTCAAAATCGCGTATGTTTATCACCAAATCGGCATCAATATCCTTATAATAATCGTTACAAATGTAAATCGTGGGGCTGTCATCGCCAATCGGCAGCTTATTACATGGCAGTACACCTATTAATAAAGGTGAATACAAATCCTTCAGTTTCCAATGCAATGCTTTTTTATTTCCAGCATAATCAATTGACGACCAAGATATTACAGGCCAAGCATCATTGAGTTGCCAGTAAAGGGTTCCCATACAGTAAGGTTTCGCGGCGCGCTGAGCTTCGATGGCGAGACCAATGCCGTAAGCCTGGGATAATTGGGAATAATAAACGTCACGGGCCCAATCGTCATTTCGACCGACCATAGGGAGCGGAGAAATCTCAAGCAAATTGAAGGAGATTTCTCCATTCCGCTTCGCTTCAGTCGAAATGACGTAACGCTCTATATGTTTTTGTATCAGCTCCTCCCCTCTCGGGTGTTTCTGGTGTTTTGTCTCGATATTCGGGTAAGCTTGATAGCCGAATTCACTGTTGAAACGTCCCACTTTCTCAAGGTACATCTCGTAAGGCTGCTCACCCCACCAGACACCCCAGTAATGCACGTCACCTTCGGTCAGACTCTCAGGCTTGCCCCAGCCGTTTTTCGGTGAGCTCGGCCAATAAGAACGCGTACCGTCGTATGTATCAACGACTTGCGAAAAGATATCTACAAACAAAGTGTTCATTCCGCGTTTCATCTCGGCGTAATCGTCATCGCTCCAGCCCATCGATGTCTGCCAGCCCCAGTTGACGTAGCCCTCGCTCACCTCGTTGTTACCGCACCACAGTGCCAACGACGGATGATTCTGATAATGAACGACTTGCTGAATCGCCTCTTCTTTAACATTAGTCAAGAACTCGTCAGAATAAGGATAAGTAGTGCCGGCAAACATGAAATCCTGCCACACCATAATGCCGAGACTATCGCAGATGTCGAAGAAATAATCAGGGGGATAGATGCCACCGCCCCACACACGAAGCATGTTGAAATGAGCAGGCACACATTCCGCCAACAGTTTGACAGTCTTTTCTCTCGACATCCAGGTCTCGATCATCTCCTCTGGAACGTAGTTAGCGCCTTTGATGTAGACTTTCCTGCCGTTCACCTTGAAATACATGGCGCATCCGATGCTGTCAGGTTCTTCTATAAGCTCAATTTGACGAACTCCTGTCATAACTTTTTTAGTATCAACGAGTTTGGCATTCTCATAAATCTCGATTTCAAAATCCGTCATGTTTTGTTCACCCATCTCGTTAGGCCACCAAAGATTGGCATTTTTCAACTCAAACGGTATCTTCACAAAGTTTTTTCCTTCCGAAAAGACAATCTGCTTTGCAAGTTCAGTGCAATTATGCTGCACCACGAATTTCAACTCATGTTCGCCATCACAGGAAAACTCGATATTTGCCGACATTTCAGCATCGTTTCCGTTAAGGTTTTCCGTTAAAACAGACACATTTTCGACCTTGAAGCCGCTCCAACCTACAAGTTCCACATCTTTCCAAAGGCCTATATTGAGATAACAAGGCGCCCAGTCCCAACCGTTTTGGTAGGCGGCTTTGCGCATCACGGCATATTTTTCAGGAAAACGGAGCCGATAAGTTTCTATAAGGCTATCTCGCTGAGCATCAAAAGGATAGAAACGCACTTTCAGTTCATTATCACGTTTTTTCAGAAGATTTTTCACATCTTTTTCATAACGGACGAACATATTGTCGGAATGAAGAATCTTCTCGCCGTTGAGCCAAACGTCGGCATAAGTGTCCAAGCCATTGAAAATCAGGTCGATATTATCATTTTGCCAAATATCTTTATCAACATCAAATTTTAATGAATAATCCCATTGATGCTGCGGAATCCACTGAAGTTGTTTTTCCTCATCACCTTCTCCGTAAGGATGCGGGATGAGGCCGTTTTCATACAAATCAGCATGAGCCTCCGATGGAATGTTGACTTGCAAATTGATGTTCAATGTGTCAGTTTTGAGGTTCCAACCTTGATTAAGAGACTGAAATACCTCATGATTATTGCCTTTGCAAGCAACAAAAAGAAATGGAAGTAATACTAATAATATTTTTTTCATACCAATAGTTTTTAGTCATTTCGACCGACCAAAGGGAGTGGAGAAATCTCCAGCAAATTGGAGGAGATTTCTCGATTCCGCTTCGCTTCACTCGAAATGACATCGTTATTTGATAATTTTTACAAATTCTTTTATTCTATCTAAATTTGAAACTTTGTAGAGCATTGAAGCGCCAGTGTTATCGACTCCATTAGGATACAAATCACTATGATTATCAGCGACTTCCGATGTCAACGAAGCATGAACATTCTTGACTCCCGTGGCAGCAATTATCCTTTCAACGTTTGTCTCGTTGATGCCGCCGCCAGCCATGATATTGATGCGGTCGCCAAACAAAGTCTGGAACTCCCGAATCATGTCAATGCCTTCGTAAGCCGATGGTTTACAACCGGATGTAAGCACTTTATCGAATCCGAGACTTATCAACGTTTCCATTGCGTCGAGCGGATTGTTGCAAGCGTCGATGGCACGGTGGAATGTGAATCTCAACCCCTCGCCTGCCGCCATCATCTTCTTGATTGCTGGCACATCGAGGTCGCCATCTTTGTTGAGTGCACCTATTACAACGCCTTCATATCCAAGGCCTTTCACCGTTTTTATGTCTTCGCACATGATGGCAACTTCGTCATCATTATAGATGTAATTTCCAGGGCGACAACGGATTAACACGCGTGTCGGGATAATATTTCTACAACGCGACAACGTTCCGTATGATGGTGTCACGCCACCGACTTCAAGCGCCTCGCAAAGCTCGGCGCAATCAGCACCACCTTCAGCGCCGTTTCTTATTGACTGATAACCGTTTGCACAAAGTTCAAATCTCATTATGACATAATTTTTGCAAAGTTAATAAAATCTCTCACAGATTTCACAGATAACACAGATTTTTCAATCACATAGTCTTCCACATCGATTTCGTTCGCTGACGCTCACAGATTTCACGGAATCATTAGTCGTCAATTCTTTAGCCTTCAACTTTCGAAGGAAGGTGGCAGCTAAAGAATGACGACTAATGATGACAAAAACGAAAAATTTTGTATTTTTGCAGCCTTAAAAATAATTAATGTGATATATCCTTCGGATTTTGAAAACAAGATAGGCTTCAAGGCTATAAGAGAGCGTCTTAATGAGTTGTGTATCAGCGAGATGGGCAAAGAATTCGTTGGCAAGATGAGTTTTTGCACCGATGTCGACGAAATTCGCACCTACCTCCGCCTGATTCAGGATTTCCAGACCCTGATGCAAGACGGAGTGCCTTTCCCGGTAAGGGATTACAACGATTTACGCGACGAGTTCAAGCACCTCGCCATCGACGGCACCGTCATCAGCCTCGAAAGCATGTTTGCGCTGAAACCTACCCTATCGGCTCTGTTCTACGTTTTCAAATTCTTCAATTCGGAGGCATCCGAGAAAGTGCCGTATTTGAAAGCTTTGGCAGAAGGCATATCCATTGATAATCATATCTTTACAGAGATAAACCGCCTCATCGACGACAAAGGCGAGATTCCTGATAACGCTTCAGCGGAACTCGCCGAGATACGCCGCGACATCAGGCGGAAACAGAGTTCCATCGACCACAGGATGCACAAAATCCTCGTCGAGGCGAAGAACTCAGGCTGGACCGACAGCACCGCCGAGATGACCATCCGCGACGGTCGCCCTGTGATTCCTGTGAGAGCCGCCGACAAACGCGCGCTGCGAGGCTTCATACACGACGAATCGGCAACGGGACAGACTGTTTATATCGAGCCGGCGGAAATATTCGAGACAAACAACGAAATCAAGGAGTTGGAATACGCCGAGAGACGCGAAATCAACAAGATTTTGCTCGCTTTCACGAAGATTCTTAGGCCAGAGATTCCGAACCTCACGATGGCGTGGCGACTCCTCGGATTGCTCGATTTCATTAGGGCCAAGGCGATTTTGGCTCACGAATACAACTGCGTGATTCCGGAGCTCACCGACGAGCCTATGTTCGACTGGATTGAAGCACGGCATCCGCTGCTGGAACAGAAACTGAAAGGGCAAGGAAAACAGATTACGCCACTGGATTTGAAATTGGGTAATGACAACAGGATTCTCGTCATTTCCGGTCCGAACGCCGGCGGCAAGTCAGTGTGCCTCAAGACAATAGGTTTGATTCAATACATGCTGCAATGCGGTTTGGCAATTCCTGTTAAAATCGACTCGAAATGTGGCATATTCCACGATATGTTCATTGACATCGGCGATGAGCAGTCGTTGGAAAACGACCTCTCAACATACAGCTCACACCTCATCAATATGAAGGAACTTCTTAAGCATGGAAACGCACGCACTTTGTTCCTCATCGACGAGTTCGGAACAGGCACTGAGCCACAACTCGGAGGTGCAATAGCAGAAGCTATCTTGTTGAAGATGAATGAGAAGAAGTCGTTCGGAGTGGTCACAACACACTATACAAACCTAAAGCTTCTTGCCGACAACCATCCAGGCATCGTCAACGGAGCCATGCTGTTCGACACTCGTTATCTGCAACCGCTTTACGTTATGATGATTGGCAAACCAGGTTCATCATTTGCTTTTGAAATCGCTAAAAAGATTGGTTTTCCTAATGAAATCCTCGACAGCGCAGCCGAAATTTCAGGTCGCGAACACCTCGACTTCGACCAACAGCTTCAGCAACTCGAAATCGAGAAAAAAGAGGTTCGTAAAAAGGAATATGAACTGAAAGTCGCCGACAAACTCCTTGACGAGATTGTCACGAAATATAAAAATCATCTCGCGGAGATTGAGAAGAAGAAAAAACAGTTGCTTCACGAAGCTAATAAAGAAGCACAGGCGCTCATCGACGGTGCGAACGCCAAGATTGAACGCACGATTCGTGAGATAAAAGAGGCGCAGGCAGAGAAGAACCGCACCAAGGAGCTTCGCGAGGAACTGAAAGAGATGAAACAGAACCTCGTCGACGAGGAGAAGAACCTCTCGAAGCAGCTGAAAGCTGAGGAAAAAGAAGAAATTGCAAACCTCGACTTAAAAGTTGGGGATACAGTGTGTATCAACGAGTTGGAGGTCGTCGGAGAACTTTTGGAGATATCAGATACTGATGTCACAATTCAGTTTGGCGGTGTGAGACTTCGCACAACAGCCGACAAGCTACGTAAAATCAGTCGTTCGCAGGCACGGAAAGCGCAACAGAACCCATCGTATCTACGCAAAAGCATCATGAACGATATCAACGAGAAAGCGCAAAAGTTCAACCTCACCCTTGATGTCCGCGGTCAGCGTGGCGATGAAGCCGTCGACAACGTAGCAAAATACATCGACGAGGCTACACTATTGAGTATCAAGGAGGTGAGTATTCTACACGGCAAAGGCAACGGCATATTACGGAAGCTCATCAGAGAATACCTGAGCAAACAATCATGCGTAAAAAATTTCAGCGACGCCAGCTTGGAGACCGGCGGCGCTGGAATAACGAGAGTAACACTAAACTAAAATTATTTAATAACCACACGCTTTGTCAGCATGTCAATGCCGTTATCAACGGAGATGAAATACATTCCGGATGGTAATGAAGTCAAATCAAGAGTGCCGTCGCTGAACGATTTGCATTCCAACACCTTGATTCCCACCATGTTATAAACAGCAACAGAGTAATCGCACTCCAATCCCGTCGAGACATTCACTGTGCCATTAGACGGATTCGGTGAAAGCGAAAGATTGAATTTCTCTTCCACAAAGTTCTCATTCACATCTTCATGGTCGAAATTGATGTATAAATCATCGATGGCCATGTATTTATAGTTTGTATCGGTAGCGCCACGGCCGCTCGCTTCAAATCGGATGCGCACCTGCACATAATCATTGCCGATATAGTCGTTAAGCGAAATTGCATAATCATTCCACTGATTGTGGTCATCCCAAATCCAATCGACCAGATGCCATGTTTTTCTGTCGGTTGTAACTTCAATATAAACTCCGGCGTTAAACGGAGACCACATCGACGGGATATATCTGTTCATCTTAAATCCGATAGAGATATCTTCTGTCGTTTCAGGAATTGAGAACCATTGAGTTTCAATCATTTGCAAGATATTGTCCCTTGTATAAGTCTTCGCGGCCAAACATTGTCTTCCCTTAAACTGTCCGACTGTCCAGTTTTCATTGTAAAGATGCAAATCGCCAACCGTACCATCCTCAAAGTCGTAAAATGCAGGAAGTTGCAGCGGTGCACGCGAGAAAATCGAGTCCATGTTGGATGCTGCGCTCTCCTCGCCTTCCGCATTGACACCTTTCACAAAATATCTATGCCATTCGCCATCTTCAAAACCTTCATCGACGAATGAGTTGTCAGTCGTTTCAGCAATTAACTCATTGTCTTTAAACAACTTATAAGATACAGTCTCAGGTGCGTCGTTCCAACTCAGGAAGACTTCACCTTCTCTCACTGTCGCGCTGAAATCTTGAGGAGCAAGCCAGCCGTTGGCGAGTTCAGCCGCAGCCGCCACCACAGCCTTAACAAAACCTTGAGCCAAAGCAAAGCAGTTCACCCCAGCGCCAATAGTATCTGAAAGATGATGATAATGAGGATTTTGCGCCTGATATTCGATATCGCCGATATAAAGCGCCGGATATTGGTGGATATTAAAGCACATGTGATCACCGCCGTAAGCGTCTTTATCCGTAAAACGATACGTCGGCATCTCCGGAATGTAGAGATTCGCCACATTCTGGTAATAATCGAAAAGCCTTTCGGAGATGTACGAATAGCCCGAATACATAGTGACCGGGCCGTATTCTTCGCCAGGCCAGAAACCTATCATATCCATGTCGAAAACACCTAGGATATTCATATCTTCACGGGCGCATTTCTCCACAAAAGGATAGCTTCCGACCATCCAACGCTCCTCGCCGTTAAACGGGATGTAAAGAATCGAGCGTTTAAATTGATACTGGCGCAAGATACGGGCACATTCAAACACTCCCGCGGTTCCAGAAGCGTTGTCGTCGGCACCCGGGCCGTCGGGATGGTCGTAGTGCGCCGCGATGATGATATATTCATCGGGGAACTCCGTGCCGCGCTGAATAGCAATGACATTGCCGGCATCAAGAGTGTCGCCATAACCTATATGGCCCGTATGATGATGAATGTAAGTCTCAAACCCGAGTTGTTCAAACCAGTCGATAAGACAATTCTGAACGATGACAGCCGACGGCGAGCCGCACTCGCGAATATACTGCTGCATGAAATAGATAGCATAATAGAGATTCGTCGTATCGACCTGATTCACCATCTCGACGATGGCGGGATTAGTTTCAGTCACCAAAGGATAAGTTTGGTTACGGTTGCCCTTATGGTCAATAAATTGGGCACATAAGACATTGACACACAATGCCATAGCAATTAAAAGTAAATACTTCTTCATTTTCGTAGGATTTAGTTGCTGCAAAAATAAAGAAGTATTTTTACCTGACCAAAGGGTTTTAGGAAAAAAATTTTAGGAATTTAGGAAAAACGAGCCGTTAGCCATTAGCTGCTAGTTATTACTAATGGCTATTACCTAATAGCTAAATTCCGAAAACTTTTTGAATCTCCGGAACCATATCGAGTTTCTCCCATGCGAAGAACTCCACGTTTTTGTAGTTCTTGCCGTTTTCGGTGAAGGTGTCCTTATCTTTGTACATCACCTCGACCTTTGCGGTGAACGGGTCGCGACCGAAGTGACCGTACGATGCTGTTGGTTCGAAGATAGGGTTCTTCAGTCCGAAACGTTTCACGATGGCATACGGACGGAGGTCGAATAAAGTCTTGAGTTTCTCAGCTATCTCAGCGTCGCCCATCTTCTTGCCGTTTGCGTCTTTCACATGTGCCGTGCCGTAAGTGTTGACGTAGAAACCGACAGGCTGTGCCACGCCGATGGCGTATGCTATCTGCACGAGAGCCTCGTCGCAAACTCCTGCCGCCACAATGTTTTTCGCGATATGACGTGCTGCGTATGCTGCCGAGCGGTCGACTTTCGATGAGTCTTTGCCTGAGAAGGCTCCACCGCCGTGTGCGCCACGACCGCCGTAGGTGTCGACGATGATTTTACGGCCTGTGAGACCTGTGTCGCCATGAGGTCCGCCGATGACGAACTTGCCCGTCGGGTTCACGAAGAGCTTCATGTCGGCCTTAAAGAGGTTTCTAACCTTCTGAGGCAAAAGCTTTTTCACTCTCGGGAGCAATATTGTGCGGACGTCATGCTCGATTTTCTCAATCATGGCAGCGTCATCGTCCATAAACTCGTCGTGCTGTGTCGAGATGACGATGGTATCGATGCGCAATGGCTTCCAGTTGGCGCCATATTCCACTGTGACCTGCGATTTAGCATCCGGACGGAGGTATTTCATGCGCTTGCCTTCGCGGCGAATTTTCGCGAGTTCGAGCAGAAGCATGTGAGAGAGCACTATCGTGAGCGGCATATATTCAGGTGTCTCCTTGCAGGCGTAACCGAACATCATGCCCTGATCGCCGGCACCCTGGTCTTCCTCGTTTTTACGTTCCACGCCGCGGTTGATGTCCTGCGACTGTCCATGAATCGCCGATAACACGCCGCACGACTTGCTGTCGAACTGATATTCCGCCTTTGTATAGCCTATTTTTTCGATGACACGGCGTGCTGTGCCTTGAATGTCAACGTATCCGTTTGATTTAACCTCGCCTGCCACGACTGCAAGACCGGTGGTCACCAGCGTCTCGCAAGCAACTTTTGACTCCGGATCCTGACGCAACATTTCGTCAAGAACGGCATCTGAAATCTGATCGGCCACTTTATCAGGATGGCCTTCTGAAACTGATTCTGAAGTGAAGTAATAACCCATTTTTATTTTAATTTAGAAGCAAGAAGACAGAAGACAGAAGTCAGAATCTTTCTTCCAGCTCAGCTTTTGTTAATAAATATGGATAATTTGAGATTGTTAAAAGAAATACTGTTTTAGCATTTTTTCTTGTGGTTGCAATCAATCAAATCTGTCCACGTGAATTTGGACTGCAAAGATACAATTTTTTTGCGACACAACAACCTCTCGCTGAAAATTTATTTTTTATATTTCACGCAGAAATGGCGGAAACAGCAGAAACTATTCATCCGACAACAAAATCATCCAAAGAATTTCTGCTATTTCCTTAATTACTGTCTGAGAAAATCAATAATTATAAACGATTCGGTTAATACTCCCTTTTGCAAGAATATCATCTACATTAAAGTTTACAAGAACCCCAACACGTGTATCGGTTAACTTTAAATATGTGTATAATTGTTTGAAGTGAACCTTTTTTAATTCTTCGACCGATTTCAATTCCAAAATAACAGAATCTTCAACAACCAAATCTAAAATCAGATTCTTTTTAAGCTCTTTCCCTTTATATACGACGGGAAAATTAACTTGATTTTCATAAAACAAATCTCTTTTATCAAGTTCATACATCATGGCTTCTTCATAAACAGATTCAAGAAGTCCCGGACCTAATGTTTTATAAACATCATAAATACAGCCTCTGATTTCATAAGTTAATTCGTCAAGTTCCATAAAAATTGGTTTAAATTGTTAATAAAATTAGTTTATATTTCTGTCATTTCCTCAATTTCTGCGTGAGGAAATGACAGCTATTTTGTCAGCACCTGGAAGCACTCCTCGATGCTTGCGTCTTTGCTGTGCATCACGTTCATCTTGATATTTTCAATCGTATCATTTGCGACGACAACACCTTTATTAATAATGACGATGCGCGGGCACATTGCCTCCACTTCCTGCATGATATGAGTCGAGAGAAGGACTGTTTTTTCTTTGCCTAATTCTGTGATAAGTCCGCGGATTTCAACGAGTTGGTTCGGGTCGAGGCCTGATGTGGGCTCGTCGAGAATCAGCACCGAAGGGTTGTGCATCATGGCTTGGGCGAGTCCGACACGCTGGCGGTAGCCTTTCGACAGAGCACCGATTTTCTTGCGCATCTCGACGGTGAGACCGGTCTTTTCAATCATTTCGTCGATGCGTTTTTTGGCTTCTTTGCCAGTGATGTGATGGATTCCGGCGACGAACTCGAGATATTCGCGCACGTACATGTCGAGGTAAAGCGGGTTATGCTCAGGCAGATAGCCCACGCGTTGGCGCACCTCCATCGGGTTGTCGATGGTGTCGAAGCCTTCAACGGCAACGGTACCTTCTGTCTGCGGGATGAAGCATGTTATGATCTTCATCAGCGTGGATTTCCCTGCGCCGTTAGGGCCTAAAAGTCCGACAATCTGGCCTTTTTCGATATCCAGATTCACATCATTCAGCGCCAGCTGCTGGTCATAGCGTTTCGTTACGTGGTTTACCTTTATTGACATGAGAAATATTATTTTTTTAATGTGCAAAAATACAAAAAATAATTATAAATCTGTTAAAAATAATCACGTTTAAAAATGGAGGAGATTTCTCCACTTCGCTTCATTTCATTACGCTTCGGTCGAAATGACGGGGGCGTTGAAAAATTAATTTATATTAATGTGTTTTGTATTAAAATTTTTTGTACTTTTGCAGTCCGAAATTTTAGTAGGGAAAATAGTGTAAAAACACATAACAAATTATTAATTAAATTAAATGGATACATTAAGTTACAAAACAGTTAGCGTCAACAAGGAGCATGCCAACAAAAAATGGTATGTCGTCGACGCTGAGGGTCAGATTCTTGGCCGCATGGCACAGGAAATCGCCCAGGTTTTAAGAGGAAAGAGGAAGGCATGCTATACTCCCCACAGTGATTGTGGCGATAATGTCATCGTAATCAATGCCGAGAAAGTTATCCTCACCGGCAACAAAATGGACAAGAAGGTTTACGTACACTACACAGGTTTCCCTGGTGGTCAGCGCGTTAGAACCGTTAAGGATCTTCTGAACAAGAAGCCTATCTTCGTCATCGAACACGCGGTTAAGGGCATGTTACCTAAGACACGCCTTGGCAGTGCCATCTTCCGTAATCTTTACGTTTATGAAGGACCTAATCATCCGCATGAGGCCCAACAACCACAAGTATTAACAATTAAGAAATAAGTATCATGGAAGTAATCAACGCGTTAGGTAGAAGAAAGACAGCCGTCGCACGTATTTACATGAAAGCTGGCGAAGGCAAAATTACGGTCA
>JAGCFU010000009.1 GCA_017649945.1 Bacteroidales bacterium
CACCCGGATAGGTCATCACGAAAGTGACGCCTGCAGCGGCGTTGCTCATGTGCTCATCATGTGAGCTGTTGAACTTCGGGATGATATCGCCACGGATGAGCACATCGGGAGTCTTGAGGATGCTGTTGCCAAAGTCTTTGAAGACGCCACAGATAGTCAGCTGAATTGATTCGCCCTTGTCACCGATGGACATCTGCCGTCCGACAGGGTCTTTATCACCAAAATGCGCGTTGGCGAACTCCTCGCTCACCATGCAGCGGTCGCCTGCAATGCGCCAGTCGTCTTTCGAGCCTTTCACAAGGTCGTAGCTAAACATCTCAAAGAAGCACGAGTCGACCGCAATGGTGTTGCCATAGACTGTCTCGCCGTCGATTCTGTACTCCGAGGCATTCGACACATTCGCAACACATGTTGATTTCTCTATCTCAGGAAACTGCCCGCGCAGATGTTTATCGAGCCAGTATCCCATGTTGACGCTTTCCTCGTTTGTTATGACGTAGATACGGTCGGCGTTTTTCTGGAAGGCATCCGTCGAGAGCTGTTTCTGTACATACACCGCCAAAAGCAGCACAAACGCCATTGAAATAGTCAAACCCAAGAGGTTAATAAGTGCGTAAAGCTTGTTTCTTTTCAGGAAGTTTATAAATGATTTCATTTTTTTAATTTTTAAAAGACTAACACATCACTGTCTCCGAAGTTATCATAATTTGAAGTAATAACCTTTTCCCCTACTTCAAGGCCTTCAATCACCTCATAATACTGCGGATTCTGTCGTCCGATGCGGATGTCGCGTTGCACCGCCTTCGTGCCATCGGCGCTCATGACATAAATCCACTTGCCACCGGTCTTCTGATAAAATGCTCCGCGAGGAATCAGAATAGCCTCCACAGGCTGTCCGAGCTGTAGGTTCAGGTAATACGTCTGACCGCTGCGGATGTTCTCAGGCTGCTGCCCGACGAACTTGAAATCGGCCTTGAACTTGCCATCGCGCACCTCCGGATACACCTTGCGGATCTGCGCCTGATAACGCTCGCTCTGTCGCTCAAAGGTGGCATCCAAGCCTGCCGACACCCTGTCGATGTAATGCTCATCTATCTGAGCCTCAATCTTATAGCTGTCGAGGTTGTTAATCTGCCCTATCTTCGAGCCTGCTGCCACGCTCTGTCCCAAAACAACGTCGAGAAGTCCCAGCTCGCCATCGATAGGAGCCTTAATAGTGAGGTTGTCCTTACGTTTGCGAATCATCATCATGTTGCGGCGCATATTGTCGAGACTCTCCTGCATCTGGTTTATTTCCACCGAACGGTAGAGGCTGTCCTGCTTGGCGCGGTTCTCCACCAGCTTCAGGCGACTTGTCGAGAGCTCATAGTCTTCCTCTGCCTTCAGATACTCCTCCTTAGCGATGAGACCGTCGTCGTACAACGCCTTCTGAGCCTCGTAGTTACGTTTGTTGCGGCGCACGTCCATCTGCAGCTGCAGCTTCTCCTGTTCAACGCTCAGCTTCTGCTGTTCCATCTGAATCATGGTGTTTCGCAAGATGTTTTCCTTCTCGGCGAGGTCGGCTTCCGAATTCAGGATCTGCATATCGAGGTTTTCGTTGCTCAAAATGAGAATCACATCGCCTCGTTTCACTCGGCTGCCTTCTTCCGCCACAATCTCCTGAACCACGCCCCCTTCAAGCGGACTGATCTGAATAGTCGTTATCGGTGCCACCTGTCCGCTGATGCGGATGTAGTCGTTAAACTGCCCTGAAGTCACGGTACCCACGCTGATGTTGTCGAGGTTCACGCGCAGCTTCTTCGAGTCATCTCTCACCACAAGCCAGATGATAAATGCTAACAGCAGCGCACCAAGCCAAAACGGTACAGCTTTCTTTGTGAAAGCGAGGTTGATTCCTTTTTTCTTTTCAATAACTCTGTCCATATTACTATTTCAATAGTTTATTAAATCTTAATGTTTTTTACTTCTTTTCGTGTTTTTCAGCCATTAGGTTTTAGCCATTAGCCATTGGTTTTTAGTCTCTGCTAATAGCTAATGGCTAGTGGCTAATGGCTAAAAACTATTGTTCCAAATAATGTATACCTTTATAATATTCTACAACGGATTTTTTAATGAAATGCTGCATCTTGGCGTTCATTTCTTCAGCTAAAGCGTTCAAATAATTGTTCGATGCGGTCTGATATTCAATAGACGAAATCAGTCCTTGCTCAAACCTTTTTGCATTGAGTTCAAATGCCTCTTCCTGAAGCTGCGCCCTCGTTTCTGCCTGCCTCACCGCATAGGCGGTACCGTCACAGTCGGCAACAGCGCGATAGACCTCCGCCTCAACCTGTTGAATCGTCTGCTCATAATCGGCTTTCGCCCTGATATATGCGTTCTTTTTTCTCGAAATGTTTGAATGTCTCGAAAATCTGTCATAAATCGGTATGCTCAACGACACCTGAAGATATTCGTTTCGGTTGTCCCTAAACTGCTTTTCAAACGGCACTGGCGTATAACCGTCAAGCCCCGGATAAGTGAAATAATTCGTTGACCATCCACCATAAAGTGACAGGCGAGGTAGCAGTTTCCATTTCGATGTGCGAAGTTCCAACTGTGCGTTGTTCATCAAACTTTGGGCTATTATCACCGACGGCATGATTTCTTTTGCGTTCTCCACAATGAATTGCACATTCTCCACATTTTGCTCGAATGTTATTCCCGAATCTGTCAGGTTGTCAACCACCTTCAAAGGCTGTTCAATAGGCCAGAACATAACGTCTTTCAATGTTATTACAGCATCGTTTAGGCGGTTGTGGCAATTCGTCAACTGATACTGGCGTTCAGCCAAGTCAGCTTGCATTTGCACCACGTCGGCATGCGACTTCTGACCCAGTTTCTCCTGACGCTCAGCGAGTTGCAGCGCCTTATCAGCCGTCGCCACCTGCGCCGCCAATGCTTCTTCAAGTTTTTTTAGATAAATCACATTGCAAAACGCCTCCATCGTGGCGAGACATATCTGGTCTTCAAGTTGTTGCGACTTCGTTTTTCCCATCAACTGCGCTGTCTTCGTAATCTTCATGTTGTTCACTGCCTGAAACCCATTGAACAGGTCTATTCCGCCCGACACGCTATAGCCGTTGTTAAACGAAGTTATCGTGCTGTAAGTGTTTGATTCAGGGTCAATGCTACGACCTAAGTTATAATAGGCATATGTGTTACCGCTTATTTCCGGTGTAAACATTTGCAAAATCGCATCTCGTCTGTTAATCTGCGCATCTCTGTTATCAGCATTCTGAATCTTCACTTTCGTGGAATGCTCCACCGCATACCTCATGCAATCCTTCAGCCCCATCGAAATAGTGTCCTGCGCCATTGATAACATCGGCATAAAAATTGTGATAATCAAAATAATCCGTTTCATTTCATTATTTTTTTCAAATAATAAAACAAACGTCATGCCAAAAATGCATGACGTTGATTATCAATATTTTAAATAAAACGGAATCTTATAAAGTGTAAAAATATTTTACACTACTGTAAAAAATCTTTACATTACCCTGATTTCCACACGACGGTTCAATGCCTTGTTTTTCTCGCTGTCGTTCGGCACGAGAGGACGGTTTGCGCCGTAACCGTTGGCGTCGATTCTTGTTATCGGGATTTCTCTCTCAAGAAGCGCCGTCATCACTGCAGCGGCACGCTCCAACGAAAGCATCAGATTATGTTCCGCCGTACCGCTGTCATCAGTATATCCTGCGATTTCAATTCTGATGTCAGGATTCTCATTCATGAAATTAGCGAGAGAATCAATCTCAGCATATGACGCCTCAGTAAGCACAGCGCTGTCGAACTCAAAGTTGATGTTACGCATCACAAAACGTTTCATGTCAAGAGAATCAGGAGCGTCGACGGATGCCAAATCAAAGACATAGATGTCGAAACCGCCCATTCCGCCTTCACGGTTGGTGGAGATATAACCTTTCTTTCCGTCAGAACTGACCACGAAACTTATCTCGTCTTTATCGGAATTGATAGGATATCCGAGGTTTACAGGAGTGCTCCACTCACCTCTCGGCAGCTTCTTGCACATGAAAATATCGTATCCGCCCATGCCTGGATGACCGTCGGAAGCGAAATACAATGTGTTGCCGTCAGGATGGATAAACGGACTCATCTCATTGCCCTTTGAGTTAGCAAAAGTGATAGGTTTCGGATTAGTCCATTTTCCCTGATAGAACTCGCTGTAATAAATATCAGTGCTCTCGTATGTTCGCGAATATCTCACAAAATACAGCTCTTTGCCGTCTGCGCTGATGCAAGGCTGCGACTCCATCGTCGAGGTGTTGACGATATTTCCGAGATTCACAGGCTTACTCCATTGATTTTCAACAAAATCCGATGTATAGATATCACCTCTACCATAGCTGTCGATAAAATCGATGCCGACGAAATACATCTTATTCTGATTTGCCGAGATGCTCACTGCACCCATTCTTTTCTTGTTATGCCAATCGATATTCATCGACATGGCTGGCATATATTCGCCATTGATGATTGCTGAAGTGTACACAGACTCATCTCTAAATCCTTGTTTGTCAACTTCATCACCTCTACGAGTCAGATAGATACGGCTTCCGTCAGGCAATATCTGATTGATATACTCATCACCGGCGGTGTTGACATTCGCGCCAAGATTTGTCGGATTATAGTCTATCGGATTATTGAATGCTTTGTCTCTAAACTCTGCGATCTCAAGCAGTTCTTTTGCTCTGACAATCAATGTACTTTTCTGGTTAGGCGCTTTCACATACCATCTAAGGATATTCACAGCATCGCTGAAACGGGAATGTTCAAGATACAGTTCCGACAATGTTATGGCCGATTTCGGGAACGCCATAGAGTCGGCGTCGAACATCTGCTCATAGCACGCAATAGCTGCATCTGCATCTTTCAGCTTCTGCGAGAGTTCAGCCTTCAGCAACAACGCATCGGTAAAACGCGCGTCGACATCCAGTGCCTTATCCAGATATTTAAAAGTCTTCTGATACTTTTTCTCATCATACTGTTTCTTAGCTTTTTTGAAATAATTCACAGCTTTTTTAGACTTAGTATGATAATTCTGCGCAAAGACAGTCGCAGGAGCGGCCATCAGGCACAAAAGCATCAAAACCATTAAGTTTTTGAGACATTTTTTCATATCAGTTATTTTCTTTTTTTAGCTTGCAATGTATTATAAAGTAATGATACGATTGTCATTGGTCCCACGCCACCTGGTACCGGGGTGATTTTCGATGCCACTTTCGCGACCTCGTCGAAGTCGACGTCGCCTTCGATGCGATAGCCTTTCTCTGTCGTAGGGTCGTCGATACGATGGATACCCACGTCGATGACTACTGCGCCCGGTTTCACCATGTCGGCCTTGAGGAACAACGGCTTACCGATGGCGACCACGAGTATATCAGCCTGACGTGTTATCTCAGGGAGATTCTGTGTGCGGCTGTGGCAGATTGTCACGGTAGCGTCGGCGCCTTTGCGCGAAAGCATCACGCTGATTGGTGTTCCCACGATGTTAGAACGTCCGAGCACCACCACATGTTTGCCTGCTGTCTCGACGCCACTGCGCTTCAGGAGCTCCACGATGCCAGCCGGTGTGGCAGGCAGGAAACAAGGCTCACCGAGCTGCATAAGACCTATATTAAAAGGTGTGAAGCCGTCGACGTCTTTCTTCGGGTTGATGGAGTGGATGACCTTGGTCTCGTTGATATGTTTCGGCAGAGGCAGCTGGATGATGTAACCGTCGATTTCCGCGTCGTTGTTGAGGAAATCAATGAGTTTCAGCAGTTCTTCCTCTGTGGTGTTGGCTGGCAGACGGTACACCGAACTCGTCATTCCCACACTCTGGCAGGCTTTCTCTTTCGATGCCACATACGTCTTGGATGCTCCGTCCTCACCTACTATCACTGCTGCGAGATGTGGGGCGTCCATGCCTTTGTCCAACATTCCGGCGACTTCCGCCGCTATTTCTTTTTTCATTGCATCGGCGATGGCTTTACCGTCGATGATCTTTTCTTCTGGTATCATATTATCTCTTTTTATCCTTTCTTATCCTTCTTATCCTTCTTATCCTTCTTATCTTCTGCGCTTCGCTTGTTGCATCATCTGCATCATCTTCTTTGCGCCGCCTGTTGTCATCATGCGCATCATCTTCGAGGTCTCTTCAAACTGTTTGATGAGTCGGTTCACCTCTTCGATGTTATTACCGGAGCCGAGAGCTATTCTTCTCTTGCGGCTGCCGTTGATGATTCTCGGGTTCTCGCGTTCTTCCGGTGTCATCGAGCCGATAATGGCTTCGATGCTCTTGAATGCGTCGTCGTCGATATCCTCATCGTTGATTTTGTTCATTCCAGGAATCATCTTGGCGAGGTCCTTGATGCTTCCCATTCTCTTGATTTGCTGAATCTGCTTGAGGAAATCGTTGTAGTTGAACTCGTTTTTAGCGAGTTTCTTCTTCAGCTTGGCTGCTTCTTCGGCGTCGAACTGCTCCTGTGCGCGTTCCACGAGGGAGACGATATCGCCCATGCCGAGGATACGGTCGGCCATACGTTTCGGGTAGAAGATATCGAGAGCGTCCATCTTCTCTCCGAGACCCACGAATTTGATAGGTTTCTCGACGACAGTACGGATTGTCAGAGCAGCACCGCCACGTGTGTCACCGTCGAGTTTGGTGAGCACCACGCCGTCGAAGTCCAAGCGGTCGTTGAAGGCCTTGGCGGTGTTCACCGCGTCCTGGCCAGTCATGGCATCGACCACGAACAGCGTCTCCTGTGGATTCACCGTCTCTTTGATCTTCGCTATCTCATTCATCATCTCCTCATCGACGGCGAGACGTCCTGCGGTATCGATGATGACCACGTTCTTACCGTCTCTTCTCGCCTTCGCTATAGCGTTTTCCGCAATCTGAACCGGGCTCTTGTTGCCGTCTTCGGAATAGACCTCAACGCCGACTTGCTCGCCCAACACCTTCAACTGGTCGATAGCGGCCGGACGATAGACGTCGCCAGCCACGAGCATCACAGTCTTGCCTTTCTTATTTTTCAGGAAATTGGCGAGTTTTGCAGAGAAAGTGGTCTTACCGGAGCCTTGGAGACCAGCGATAAGCACTATTGTAGGATTGCCTTTGAGGTTAAGTTCGGAATGTTCGCCGCCCATCAACTCAGCGAGCTCGTCGTGTACGATCTTCACCATCAACTGGCTCGGCGACACTGCCGTCAGAATCTTCTGACCAATCGCCTTCTCCTTGATTTCGTTGGTGACATCCTTGGCTATCTTATAGCTCACGTCAGCGTCAAGCAACGCCTTACGCACCTCCTTCACGGTCTCCGCCACGTTGATTTCCGTGATATATCCCTGTCCTTTCAGTACCTTGAACGAACGTTCCAGTTTCTCAGTTAATCCTTCAAACATATCAATCTTTTTATTCTATTTTAAATTGCAAAAATACAAAATATTTTAATAACTGCTAAACAAATCAAAATGATATTGCATATAAGCCCTGCCTTGCTGTGTGAGGCTGTCGGACTTGTCTTTCGGGAAGGTGTTTGTAGTGATATTATTCTCAACAGATATCACATATTCTCCTTCCTCCGTCTTCCATCCCAAGCCACTATTCAGCTCGAAGAAAGCGAACGGACGGTAGCAGGTGTTGAACACGTTTTTACTCCAGAAAAACTCCTCATGCTGCAAGCCCAGCTGAGCCAACAAGGTAGCCGGCACGTCGGTGTTGCCGCAAATCTTGTCGTATGTGGTGCCGCGCAATGAGTCGATGATTGGCTCGCCATAAAGCAGCAACGGAATCTTATGATATGGGAATGACTCCATCCTGTGATTCTTATACGACGGATGGCTATGGTCGGCCATGAAGACAAACAAGGTGTTTTTGTACCAAGGTTGCTGTCTTGCCTTGTCCATAAACTGTTTTATGGCTATATCGGTGTATTTCGCCGAGTTGACGAATTCTTTCTCAAGCTGAGGCCATTCCATCTCCTCAAAAATCTTAGGATAATCGTATGGCGAGTGACTGCTGAGCGTGAAAATCGTAGTGAAGAACGGTTCAGGCTGATTGCTGATGTCTTTCGCCGCCCAAGGAAGCATATCCACATCCTGAATGCCGAGTTTTCCTTTATGGAAACGCTCTTTGACGTCTTTGCCCTCAACGATTCTGTCGAATTCGTTATATCTCAGATACGACAGGATATTGCCGTAATTCAGTTCGCCGCCGAAATAAAAACTCGTGTAATAACCCACTGAGTCAAGGGTTTTCACCACCGACGGGATGGCATAATATTTCTCCTGATGGTTGGTGATTGTCGTAACAGGCAAGCCGGGCAGACCACCGATAATCGAAGCTATACCTTGCTGTGAACGGTTTGCAGAGGCATAGAAATCAGTAAACAGGATGCCGTCTTTCTCAAGATTATGGAAATTCGGCGTAATGCGCGAGTCACCGCCCAACGACTCGATGAGGTCGGCCGACCAGCTCTCGAGAAGCACGATGAGGATGTTCGGACGGTCGGTTTTCAACACCATGACTGTTGAGTCGCACTCCACTTCATGAGTCTCTTTGGTGATAGCCGCGGCTTTTTCAGAATTCATGTAATTGAAATGCGCCTTGGAGTCGACCATCCTTGAATTTGAGATGTTCTCCATGAGGTTGTAGGCCGGATTCACTGTCATCACATTCACGATTTTGTAATTGCTAAAATAGCCGGAGCTCGTTGAAATCGGGATTTCGCCGAGGCCGCCACGCATGCCGATGAACATCAGTCCGAACACTGCGACAAACACTATCACGAAGGTGTATATGCCGTCTTTCTCTCTCCTGTACTCGCCAAACGAAGGCTCGATCCATCTCACATACAGCCACGAGAACAGCAACGTGAAGCATGCCCACAGCGAGATGAGAAGCACAGTCTGTTGTGTAGATGCGGTATTAAACACCTCAGCAGGCTCTTTAAGATACATCAAAGCCTTGTAACTCAACTTGGTACGCCATTCACCATATATTCCTATCTCACCCATCACGGCGAGGATGTAAAGGGCTATTATCAGGTAAAAATACCATCTCACCCAGCGATAGCTGACATCTCTGTCGAAACATGTCAAGATAAACATCACCAAAGCCGGGATAGGCATTATAAAACAGGCGCTTGCGATATCCAAAGGCCATGCCTTGACGAAACCTTTCAGCACCTCAACAAACGGCACCATGTCGTGATTAACGAGATTCCAGTAGTTCACTATGAAGACGATTCTCATTCCTGCGAACAAAACCAAAAAGAAAATCAACACCTTAATAAGGTAAATGACGTATTTTTTCATAGATATAAATTTTTGCAAAAATAATAATTTTTGTTATAAGATATCAGTTAAAAATTAAAGATTTTTTACTAATTTTGCGTGTTTAAATTTTTGTTGATATGGTCAAGGAAAATTTGGAAAAAATAAGAAAAACGGTTCCTGAGGGAGTCGTTTTGGTGGCGGTGTCGAAGACGAAGCCTGTGGAGGACATACAAGAGGCTTACGAAGCCGGACAACGTGTATTCGGCGAGAACCATGCGCTCGAGATGCGCGACAAACACGAGGTTCTGCCAAAGGACATCGACTGGCATTTCATCGGACATCTGCAGACAAACAAAATCAAATACATCATACCGTTCACGCGGTTGATTCATTCCATCGACACGTTCAATCTGCTGCAAGCCGTTAATAAAGAAGCAGTTAAGCACGACAGAGTTGTCGACTGCCTGCTGCAATTCCACATCGCGGAAGAGGAAACGAAATTCGGCCTCAGCATGGAAGAAGCCAAGGATATCCTGAATTCCGAGATTTTCAAGGCAATGAACAACGTGCGCATCTGCGGCGTGATGGGAATGGCTACAAACACCGACGATATGGTACTGGTCCGCAAGGAATTCAAGCATCTGAAAGATATTTTCACCACCTTAAAATCAAAGTATTTCGCTGATTGTGAATGGTTTAAGGAGATTTCAATGGGAATGTCGCACGATTATCCGATTGCCATCGAAGAAGGAGCGACACTCGTAAGAGTCGGAAGCAAAATTTTTGGAGAAAGAAATTATAATATTTAACTATGAATACATTCAATGCAAAAGAAGTAAAGGACCGTGTGGTTCAATGGATTCGTGATTGGTTTGAAGCAAACGGCAAAGGTTGCAATGCAGTTATCGGAATATCAGGCGGCAAGGACAGCAGCATAGTTGCAGGCTTGTGCGTCGAGGCACTCGGCAAAGACCGCGTCATCGGTGTGACGATGCCAAACGGAGTGCAGAAAGACATCTCCGACAGCATGAAGCTCATCAACCATCTTGGAATTAAATACTGCTGCGTGAACATCGGCGAGACCTACAACGCTTTGATGGCAGAAGTGAAAAAGCAGCTGGCAACTCTTGACAAAGACGTTGCAAACCAGACAGTTATCAATATGCCACCTCGTTTGAGGATGACGGCTTTGTATGCTGTCTCACAGTCGATGAACGGCCGCGTGGCAAACACCTGCAACCTCTCGGAAGACTGGGTCGGATACAGCACACGCTACGGTGACGCTGCCGGCGACTTCTCCCCTCTCGGCGGACTCACAGTACAGGAAGTGAAAGCTGTCGGTAAAGAATTAGGATTACCGATTGAATTGATTGAGAAGACCCCATCTGACGGTCTTTGCGGCAAGAGCGACGAAGACAATTTAGGCTTTACCTACGCCACCTTAGATAAATATATAAGGACTGGTGTTTGCGAAGATCCTGTCATCAAGGCGAAGATTGACGACAAACATGCAAAAAACCTATTCAAGTTAGAGCCGATTCCGCATTTCAGTCTTTAGATCTCGTTAGCAGCAATAATGATGCAAAAAGCAGTCTCGAAATCTGTCCTTTCTAAGGCCTGCTTTTCTGCATCATTATTGCTTTATTTCCTTCTAATCAGTAATACTATAAGTGTAATTATTCCGATGTAAATACCCCACAACGCTGCGGTCCAGAAATAAGAGATGTGATCGAGGCGCTGTTTGGTTATCACGTCACTTTCATGGCGCGTGACAGGGTTCAGCCACATAGTGGTGCCGTCGAAGAATGTCAAGACGGTACGCACATACTGGTCGGAAGGCTGGATGTCGTAAGAAGCGCCGAAAATCGAATCTGCAATTTTATGATTTTCTTCTTTAAGAATCATGCCGCCCTGTCCGATAAAATTGACTTTCGCTATTGGTTTTGTCACACTGATGTCATAGTGAGTTCCATCGAGTCTTGCATGGTTGAGGTGCGGCATCGTGCGTTTGAAGCGGACAACCTTATCATCCATTTTCTCTTTTCTGTCGAGTTTGAAATCGATGCCGACAGCCTTGCCTGAAAGAAGCGCGTCGTAAAGTTGGTTGGCGTCGTTATCTTTGGCATTAAGATATGTTATCCTCAACGCTATATCATTGATTTTCAACACATCATGAGTGTCATCATCAGCAATGAGATATACAAGATGTCCGTTGGAAAGCGCCATGTCCCAATGTTTCGGTGAGTTCACGAAACCGTTCAGAACCTCAAGAATATTGTAGTTGCTGAGATATTTCATGTCACGGACAAGATAGCCGCCGTCGACGAAGCTCGGATGCGCAATAGCCACCACCCTGTTCTGTTCGCCTAACTTGTTGAGCATGTGCTGTTTATGACTTAAAGTCTGGTAAAAGAAATAGTCGACATAGCGCACTTTTTTCGTACCGAGGCACACCTGATGTATTTTCCAGACGTTGTAGCCGTGCTCGTAGCCAGGGATGAAACCAGGATCACGGCCGTCTTCATAGCCGTTCACCTTATTATAATCGGAGATTCCGACATGGTCGTAACCGAACATGCGATACATGCTGTCGTAGACCTCGTTACCGTTGTTGCGGCCGTTCGTAACACCGCCATACTGACGCGTGTGACCGTGGAAATTACAGCATTTCCAATAAGTCGAATCTATGTCCTGATAAGGATTCAGAAGATAATCGCCATGGAAAGGCACCGGCTCATCGAAAACGTAAAACGGCACGAAGATGTTCATCGCGATGAGGAAGGCGACGAAGGTACCTATGAGGTATAGGAAATATTTTAAGATTTTTTTCATCATCAAATCATTAAATGCCATTAATGGCGTTAATAAGTTTACAAAATTACAGATAATTTTTGAATTACAGATGGATTTTTTTGATATTTTTGCACCATGAAAAACAGAAATTATTTAGTACATATCGCAGGCGTTATCGCCATGATTATCTGGGGGTTATCGTTCATCTGGTCGACACAGGTGTACCGTAACCTGAACCCGACGGCGACGATATTCCTGCGTTTGGTGATAGCGACGATTTTCTTCACAGCGATACTTTTCATCTTCAAGTTAAACGAGAAAGTCGAGCGCAAACACCTTGGATTGTTCGCTTTGGCTGCGATGTTCGAGCCGTTTTTGTACTTTATTTTCGAGGGTTACGGCCTGAAAAGCACCTCCCCCATCATCGGGTCGGCCATCATCGCAATGATTCCGTTGGTGACGCCTATCGCAGCGACCATTTTCCTAAAAGAGAAGCTGACCCCGATGAACATCTTGGGATTCATCATTTCATTCCTTGGCGTTATTGTGATGCTGATGAACAAAGACCTTGAGTTCGTGGCGTCGCCCAAAGGAGTGATTTTCCTATTCTGCGCCGTGTTGGTGGCTGTAGGTTATTCCATTTCCTTAGCGAAGCTGACAAAACTTTATAAACCATTGACAATCACCTGGATGCAAAATATAATCGGCATGATTTACTTCATTCCGTTGACTATCATCATGGAGCAGTTTGAGCCGTCGAATTTCGCCAACGTGAGCGGTTACATTGTGCCGTTGGTGTGCCTCGGCGTGTTCTGCAGCGCCATAGCCTACTCGCTGTGGGCGTTCGCGTTCAGCCGTCTCGGAGCTTCTAAAGCCAACGTGTACAGCAACCTCATACCAGTGTTCACCGGCATTTTCAGTTTCATTTTAGGCATCGAGGCACTGTCATACAACAAGATTCTCGGCATCGTTTTTGTTGTCGTAGGTTTAATATTCGCACAGTTAAAAAAGAAGGAGACGAAAGCATGATAACGAGCAAGTCGAACCCTAAAATCAAGAATATCAGCAAGTTAGAGAAAGCCTCGGAGCGCCGTGAGCAGAACCGCATCCTCATCGAAGGGCGACGCGAAATAGAGCGCGCCGTGGCATGTGGCTTCGAGATTGACACGTTATTTATATGTCCGGAAATTGCACGCAAAGATGTAGGAATAACGGCGCGCTCGGTGGAGGAAGTCTCGTTGGAAGTCTTCGAGAAGATAGCTTACCGCGAAGGCAGCGACGGACTCTTGGCAGTGGCGATTCCAAAATACGCTGACTTACAAGCGTTTAAACCCAAAAAGAAAAACCCGCTCATAATCGTTTTAGAAACAGTTGAAAAGCCAGGAAATCTCGGTGCTGTGATGCGTACAGCAGACGCAGCAGGAGTCGACGCAGTCATCATCGCCGACCAGAGGACAGATTTGTACAACCCTAACGCCATCCGTGCAAGCGTGGGATGCATCTTCTCGGTGCCGCTGTTCGCTTGCTCATCGGAAGAATGCATCAAATGGCTGAAAGCCAACAATATAACGATATATTGCACATATCTTAAAGCCTCTATCGATTACTTAGAGGCAGATTTCAAGAAAGCATCGGCCATTGTGATGGGAACGGAGGCGACAGGCATCTCGCAACAATGGGTTGACGCCGCCGACCAGAACATCATCATCCCGATGAACGGCATTGCGGATTCACTGAATGTTTCGGTTACGACTGCAATCGTGACGTTTGAGGCAATAAGACAACGTAGAATTAATATCACGCAGAAATAGCAGAAACTGCAGAAAAAAAATTATTAATACTTTCTGCTATTTCTGCGGTTTCTGCGTGAAAAATATGAATATGGGAAATAATCATTATACAAAAAACTTCAAGGTCATGTCGAGTTACTGCGACAGCGTGAACAGGTTGAGTCCTTTCATGATGCAGACTTTGTTTGAGGAACTCGCTGACGCCAACGCCACGCAACTTGGTATCGACCAGCCGACACTGGGAGAGCGCGACAACGCCTTCTGGGTCGTCCGTCGCATAAAATTCGAGTTCAAAAGCGTGGTGAAAGACCACGACGACGTGATTTTGAAGACATGGCCATCCGGACCTGAGACACTGCGCTGCTTCCGTTCTTATCAGATTCTGAAAAGTCCAACGGAACCGGCGGTCAACGCCTTGGCGGAATGGGTGATTTTGGATAAGGAGACTCGTCGCTTGCGCAAAACCGACAGCGTACACTACCCTGACATTCAATTCATTCCGGAGAAAGCATGCGAACCGACATTCAGAAGGTTCAAAGACGACTTCACCGAAGACAATTTCGTTTACGAGAAGACAATCCGCGCCTGCGACATCGATATTTCGCACCACACCAACAACACAAAATACTGCATGATGGTTCTCGACTCATTCTCCATCAAAGAGTTGGAAGCGATGACACTCAAGGAGTTAGAAATCCATTACGAGGCTGAGAGTTTGGAAGGCGACGTGCTCCGCATCTATCGTAAAAAAGTCGACGACGAATGGCATTTCGCTATAAAACGTGACGGGAAAGTCATCACCTACGCCTATATTAAAAATTAATTTTGAGAATACGGCAAATTGTCTTATTTTTGCAAAAAATTGAAACAAATTAAAATTACAGATATGATAGCAAAAGAACTTTTAAATCCGAAAAGCATCGTAGTGTGCGGTGCATCGAGTGACATTCACAAACCAGGTGGAAAAGCTTTGAAAAACCTTCTTGAGAGTCCTTTCAGAGGTCCTGTTTACACAGTGAACCCGAAAGAGACTGAGGTGCAAGGCGTGAAATGCTACGCCAAGGTCGATGACCTTCCACAGGTGGAGTGCGCCATTCTCTGCATCGCCGCCAAGTTCTGCGCACAGACCGTCGATGTGTTAGCAAAAGAAAAAGGCTGCAAGGGCTTCATCATCATCAGTGCCGGATTCTCTGAGGAGAACCACGAGGGCGCTTTGATTGAGAAACATATCGTCGACACCATCAACAGCGTCGGCGGCAGCTTGATAGGCCCTAACTGCACAGGCTTCCTCAACGTGAACTACGCAGGCTGCTTCGACACTCCTATCCCAGCACTCGACCCTAAGGGCGTCGACTTCATCACCGGCTCAGGCGCAACAGCAGTGTTCATCAAGGAATACGGAATGAGCAACGGTCTGAAGTTCAACAGCGTGTGGGCAGTCGGCAACAGCGCTCAGCTCGGTATCGAAGACGTGTTGGAGCACTTGGACGAGACCTTCGACCCTGTGAAGTCGAGCCATGTCATCATGCTTTACATGGAAAAGATTGGCGACCCACAGAGACTGCTGAAACACTCACGCAGCCTCATCAACAAAGGATGCCACATCGCAGCCATCAAGTCAGGAGGCTCTGCAGCAGGTAGCCGTGCAGCATCGTCACACACCGGAGCTCTCGCGACAAACGACGCCGTGGTCGACGCCTTGTTCAAGAAAGCAGGCATCGTGCGCTGCCAGAACCGTCAGGAGCTGACGACAGTGTGCGGCGTGTTTATGCACCCTGAAATCAAAGGCAAACGCTGCGCTGTCATCACACACGCAGGAGGTCCGGCCGTCATGCTCACCGACGTGCTCTCAAACGGCGGCATGGAAGTGCCATCATTGAAAGAACACCCAGCAAGCCCGGCATTGTTGGAGAAACTTTTCGCAGGCTCTTCAGTCGGCAACCCTATCGACTTCCTCGCAACAGGAACAGCAGAACAGCTCGGATATATCATCGACACCGTCGAGAACGAATACACCGACATCGACTTCTCAGTGGTCATCTTCGGTTCACCGGGATTGTTCAGCAACAAAGAGGTTTACGACCTGCTCGACGCAAAGATGAAGACCTGCAAGAAGCCTATCTTCCCTGTCTTGCCTTCAATCATCAACGTGAAAGATGAAATCGAGGACTTCATCGCCAAGGGCCGCATCAACTTCCCTGAAGAATGCGTGCTCGGCAATGCAATCTGCAAAGTTTACAACACCCCGAAGCCACAGCCTGAGAACGTGGAGATGCCAAAGGTCGACATCGCTCGCATCCGCAAGTGCATCGACAGCTGTGAGAACGGATATATCGCTCCGGATAAGATTTACGAATTGCTCGACGCAGCAGGCATAGCACAGAAACAGATCCGCGTCGTCGACAAGAAACAGCAGGCTCTCGACTTCGCCAACGAGGTTGGTTATCCGCTCGTGATGAAGGTCGTGGGACCTGTCCACAAGTCAGACGTGGGCGGCGTGACATTGAATGTCCGCGACATCGAGACCGTCGGCAAGGAGTTCGACCGCTTGATGGCAATTAAAGACACTTACGCAGTGGAGATGTACCCGATGCTTGACGGTACAGAAGTTTACATCGGCGCCATCCGCGACCAGAAGTTCGGACATCAGGTATTCTTCGGCTTGGGCGGCATCTTCATCGAGGTGCTGAAAGACGTACAGAGCTCGTTGGTGCCAATCAGCGCTCCTGAAGCGAAAGACATGCTCACCAAGCTTCGCGGATACAAGATTTTGCAGGGCGTTCGCGGTCAGCAGCCAGTCAACATCGACGTCTATGCTGAGCAGATTGCACGAGTAGCAGCCTTGGTGATGGCAGCTCCTGAGATCGCTGAGATGGACCTCAACCCGTTGCTCGGCAATCCGAAGAACGTGGTGGCAGTCGACGCCCGTATAAGAATAGAAAAATAGTATTTTTGCTATGAAAAAGATATGCTTCGTTGCATTCATCGTGATAATGTTACGGTTGGGGCTGTGTTCCCAGACCGTCACATTCTCACACTCAGGAGGTTTCTATAATAACAGTTTCAACCTGGAATTGACATGCGATGAGGGCTATCATATTCGTTACACCACTAACGGCGGCATCCCGACAGCGAATTCGCCGTTATATACCAATCCTTTGGCTTTAAATGAGAGTTTGTATTCAAATTCCGACATTTACACCATCACCACCACCATCGACGAGCTTCTTTACATCCCCAATTCGGTAAAGAAATGCATCATAATCAGGGCTTGTGCATTCGACAACGATGAGAACCGCGTGGGTCAAGTGACAACACAAAGTTATTTCATCAATGAGTTGGGCTGCGACACCCATGGTCTGCCTGCGATGTCAATAGCCGCCGATTCGTCAGATTTGTTTGACTATTACACCGGAATTTTCGTCCCAGGTGTCAATTTCGACCCTTCACACGATTATTGGAGCGGCAATTATTACATGAGCGGCGATGAGTGGGAACGCGTTGTAAACATCGAGTTTTATGAGCCTGCCGACAACAGCGGCGTCAACCAGACAGCAGGCATCAGGACACACGGAGGCACAGCGCGTCGCGGACCACAAAAAGGCATGAAACTCTACGCACGACAGGAATACGGCACAAAACGTTTTTATCACAAATTCTTCGACGACTCGCCCAAAAACAGCATCAAGCACCTTGTATTGAAACCGTTCAGCTGCCAGTGGTTCTCGACAGGAATCCAAGATTGGATCTGTAACAACATGGCGAAAAGCATAGGCTTAGAGTATATCGCATCGCGTCCGGAAGCGCTTTTCATCAACGGTGAATATTGGGGCATCTACTATGTCAGCGAGCGTCCTGACTCACATTATTTGGAAGACCATTTCGGGCACGGCGACGACGATTACAATGTCATCGGAAGTTGGCACGGCGAAGCTGAAGACGGTGAAAACGCCAATTTCATTCAGATGATGCAATGGCTCGAAGATGCCGACTTGGCGGATTCGACAAACTACGAATATCTGTGCTCGCTCATCGATATCGACAATTTCATAAACTATTACTGTTTGGAGCTTTTCATCGCGAACAACGACTGGCCGGCTAACAACATGCGATGTTATCAATACCAAGACGGAAAATGGCGCTGGATTTTCTTTGACGGCGACGACTGCCTTAAGAAAATGAGTTTCGACGTCTTCGGCAACGCCACATGCGAGCAGAATCTGGGCTGGCCCACTGACGCCATCTCCACGCTGATGTTCCGGCGGTTGCTCGAAAACGAAGACTTCAGGTCAGCATTTTACACAAGATTCGAGCATCTTTTGAACAACCAATTCGATTACGTAACGACAAAACCATATTTAACTTATGCAAAAAGTCTCGTGATTGATGAGATACCACAGCAGGCGGCACGTTTCAACAGACCTAAGAATCTGTCATCATGGGAAAGCAGCATCAACGGCATCAACAATTTCCTGAGCGACAGATGCGACAACATGAGAGAACGAATCAACGAGTTTTTTGTAAGCCTTGAGGAGAATCAGAGCATTGTAGCATCAATATTCCCGAACCCGACATACGGCACAATTCACATAAATCTACCTGAAAATCAATTCCATACAATTAAAATACAGATTTTCAGCATTGTCGGGACACTCGTATGCGAGAGATACGCGACCACATCGTTAGACATTGATATGCCAGCAGGCATTTATTTAATAAAAATCGGAAATTCAACACAACGCATTGTTGTCATATGATGAAGAGATTGTTGTTCATATCATTGTTTTTCTTGCTTTTGCCGACCGTAGTGTTTGCGCAAAAGGTGATATTCTCACAAGAAGGCGGTTTTTATGACAAAAGTTTCGATCTCACGCTGTCACCAAGTCCTGACGATTATCAGATACATTACACCATCGACGGCAGCACTCCGACAGCCCAGTCGACGCTGTACAAAAAGCCTCTTCACCTTGACGCGAGTCTGTATTCCAAGGCCGACATCTATAAGATTCAGATTTCGCCAGACAATTTGCTGTATGTGCCCGATTCGGTGAAGCATGTCATTGTCATCCGTGCGGCGCTCTTTGATGAAAACGACAGCTGTGTAAGCAAGGTTTCAACACAGACATATCTGATACGCAGCCTCGGAGCCGACAGTCACGGCATGGCAGCGGTCTCGGTATGTGCCGACTACGATGATTTGTTTGACGAGGAGACCGGCATCTTTGTAAAAGGTGTAAATTGGAGTCCAGACAAACCCGACCATACCGGAAACTATTTCATGCACGGCAGAGCATGGGAACGCATGGCTAACGTAGAGTTTTACGAGCCTGACGACAACAGCGGCATCAACCAGATTTGCGGACTTAGAGCACACGGCAACCGCTCGAGACGTCAGCCATCGAAAGGAATGAAGATTTATGCGCGCTCGGAATACGGCAAGAAGAGATTCAAACACGATTTCTTCAACGACACCGCCATGAACAGCTACAAGCATCTGCTGCTGAAGCCGTTCGCCTCGTTCTGGCCTTTCTCTGGAGTGCAGGATTATTTCTGCAACAAAATGGCTTTGCAACTCGACATGGAGGCGCCAAACTGCCGGCCTGTGGTGTTATATCTCAACGGAGAATACTGGGGCGTGTATTTCATCCAGGAAAAGACCGACGACCGATTTTTGGAAGACCACCGCTATGTGAGCCCTGCCAACTGCAACATCATAGGCAGTTGGAGAGGCGAGCTGGAACACGGCGACAACAAAAACTTCAAGCAGATGATGGAGTGGTTTAAGGACGCCGACCTCACCGACAAAGCGACATACAAAAAAGCCTGCGACATCATCGACATGCACTGTTACATCGACTACATGGTGTTCCAGACCTTTGTCGGCAACTTCGACTGGCCAGGCAACAACACACGACTTTGGCAGGAAGGCGACGGCAAATGGCGCTGGATATTCTTCGACGGCGACGCCACCATCATCAAGCCTGACCTCGATGTTTTCACCAACGCGGCCATATACAAGGAGCCGTCCGACTGGCTCAACTACCCTCAGGCAAAACTGGTTTTCGGCAAGCTTCTGCAAAACAAACAGTTCCGTAACGCTTTCAAAGCACGGGCTCGCGAGTTGTGTAAAGGACTATTCAGATATGAGAGCACCTACCCTGTCTTCCACGAAATCGAAGAGGCACTGCGTCCGCACATCCACGACCAGAAACACCGCTTCGGCTATCCGCCATCGGAAAAAGCCTGGAACGAAGGCAACGCTGTCATCAATGAGTTCCTCAAACAAAGAGTTGAGGCTTATCTCAAAGCCATGGACGAGTCGCCACTATTATCCGACGACAACTACGACAGCCAACATCTTCCTTTGTGGCTGACTGTGATGTTAGCAACAGCTTTAGGTGCGGCGATAATCATGATTATTATAAGAAAAATACATAAAAAATGAAAAAATCAGATTTCACAACAATCATTGTGATAGCAGCGGTAATCTGCGGCTTTGCTTTCATCCCGGGAGCCTGGGATTGGTTTCTCACCACTACGAAAAACCACGGCTTGCTGATGAGTTTCTTCAAGTTTGCTATCCTTGGAACCTTCGGAGAGATGCTTTCCTTAAGAATCAAAGAAGGCGTCTACCTTAGAAAAGGCTTCGGTTTACTGCCGAAGATGCTCGTGTGGGGCGTTTTAGGCGTCGTTATCGCCTCTGCGATGACAATCTTCAAGACAGGAACAGTAGCACTTCTCGACGGCGGTTTCCATCTCAACGGGAAAGCGGCAATGTGGTTCACGGGCGGCCTCAGCTGGGGCAAGTTCTTCGTGGCCTTGTGCGTGAGCGTGCTGATGAACACCCTGTTCGCTCCAGTCTTCATGACATTCCACAAGATTACAGATATCCATGTAGCGGAAACAGGCGGTTCACTGGCAGGATTCTTCAGCAATCCGTTGTACATTCAAAAAACCATGGCTGAGAAGATAAACTGGAACATCCAATACGGATTCGTTTTCAAGAAGACGATACCTCTGTTCTGGTATCCTGCACACACCATCACATTCCTGTTACCAGGCACATTGCAAGTGTTGTTCGCCGCAGCTTTAGGAATAGCGCTGGGAGTGATTCTTAGTATTAAAAAGTAGTTAGAAGTTAAACGTTATTTGTTACGTTTTCGGATTGAATAACAAACTCCGAGTGCAGTCAGAATAATGAGCCCGTTCCCAATAGGTGCGGGTTCATTATTTGTTGCCCCAAGCCCACCTGACGGCAGATTCAAGATATCATCCGGGTTGCTTATCCTATTGTATATATTATCATTATCAGTCTTAAAGAAAACATCGCTGCGTTGAGAGAACATATCAAAACTCACCGAAAACAACAGTACTAATATCAACAATATCTTTTTCATAGCTCTCATTTTCAATTATTTAACAACAATTTTCTGCGTTTTTGCATTCAATTTGAAAATGTAAACGCCATTTGACGGTTGTGTAATCGTTTCGATGCCTTTCACACATCTCTGCATAACAATGCGTCCCATCAGGTCAAAAATTTGCAATTCGCCATCACCTTCGACAACAATTTCATTTCCACTCTGATATGCGAAAATATCTTCATCGACGTTGGATGTTGAACTGCATCTGAATTTAACGATGAACCGGCTTTCATTGTCTGATGGTGTGCCTATGAAGGAATACTCGTCCTCGACAAGCAAATCTACATCCTCTCCTGTTATCCTATCGATAAGATGCAGACAGCTGAAGTCGCCGCTCGCCTTTATCTTCATGGTGTATCTCGCTGTAGTGGCAGCATGGAATCTGAGGTTAAACGTCTGTGCATCCTCACCGATGTCGGCTATGGCGAAATCCTCCCCGTTGTGCTCAATGTAAAGCTTCTGAATAGCCTCGTTTCTATGCTCAATCTTATTCAGTCCGTGACCTTCCTTAAACACGGCATAAGCCACGTCCTCGTAATCGTTGTTCGATACGACAAACATGATATTATCGTAATTGTCTTTAGCCGTACCTGTTGACGTCGTCTTTGTTATCGTCAAAGTATCATTGTTGACAGAACTCTTTGCTTGCACCAATATAGCCTGACATGGCGCTATGGCCATAGTGTGGTCGGTGCCTGCAGACCATCCTCCGGCAGATGTCAGAGTGTAGAAACCATCTTCGAGATATGTGTTCGGGATAGCTGCGTCTGCACCTTTATATATATTATGCGGATAAGGATTGCCGATGAGATGGAATCCTTTTGTCGTTGATGAAGTATATGTCAGCGGATAGATTACATTGCCTACGTTAAGTGTGCCGTTGAACTCGATTGCCGTATTGTTGCCTTTACGATAGAGATATCCGCGGCCGTTATCAAACCAATCAAAAACATTGTGGTCGTCAAAGCAGTTTTCCCAAGTCATAGTTGATTCGTTCAAACGATAGACGTTGTATGAACCGGTTGGTGTAAGATTCGTCACATTTGCGAAAGTAACGTTATTGACCGGGGTTGAAATAGCGTGCCAACCTGCTACAGGTGACGCAACCCATTTTGTAACATTCTTTTTGACTTTGGCACTTATGCCCGGTGTAGTATTAACGAGCTGACCGGTATTATTGAGAACAAGGGACGAGCCTTCAGGTTGTGTGATTGTGCCTGTAACTGTAAGAGTTTGTCCTGACCAGACAGTAACTTTACCATTCAAAGTCAGTGAAGCTATAGTCTGACTCGAAGAAACAGCATTATTAATGAAATTCGCCTGTAAATTAGCGGCTTCCGTCACTGTGAAAGTGTAAGAGATATCAGAAGAGACATGCGTGTTGTTTTTCGTCCAGTCGACGAACGAATATCCTGAGTTTGGTGACGCTGTGACTGTAACCTCAGTACCTACGGCCAAATCGGCTTGTGTTGCAGGGGCGCCACCGGAATATGTAACTGATATGCTTGAAATTCTACGTTGGCCCGAATCACCAAGTGTGAATGTTACCGATGAACTGTTTCCTGTCCACGTTGTCCCATCAAACGTACCCACATTAGTAGTAATTGCGGCGGTATAAGTATATGTCAATGTAATGGATGTGATAGAATATGTACCAGCACTGATTACAAAATTGTTTTTTGCATAACATCTAACAGAGGTGCCATTTTGGTAATACATCGGGTTGTTCTGTCCTTCACTTTTATTGAACACAACATTTACATTATTATCGTCAAAGTTGATTTGAGTACCGTTCAAATCTGTATCGCTTGAATATCTCTTAGAGAAAGTAACCGAAGTCGTTACCGGTGTCGATGACGGGCTATCTCCTATATAGGCTGTACCGCCTGAGCTTGCTGTGACTGCTATTTGATATGTACCGCTTCCGAAGTTGGCTTGATATGCGGCGTTTTCTGCCACTGTAAAACTATAAGTGGCATTGGTTGAAACAACAGTGCTGTTTTTCGTCCAGTTGATGAATGTATAGCCTGCATTCGGTGTCGCCGTCAGCGTGCATGTATGTCCTGCCGCGTATGAGCCTGCCCCACTCACTGTTCCCGCATTCGACGGGCTGACCGAAGCCGTTATCTGATAGCTGCTGTTAGGCGCCCATATCGCTGCAGCATACTCAGGATGATCCACAAATGGATTTCTGTTGCCCTGAATACCGTAAACGGCCTCGTTTCTGGCTATTTCCTTATCCGAAACGGGATCTTCAGCATGCCAGCGCAACAGCATCGATATCGCCCAGTCTTTGATAACCGACTTTGTTGACATAGCAGAGTTATCCCAACCGCTGTCTTCCGTGTAATAGCGAACGCTGACATACATCAAAGCACGTGCGATATCGCCTTTATATTCATCGATTGGCTCGAACACCGTGCCGGTATAGCCTGAAGTTTTACAGGCACCCAACTTGCCACCGTTTAATGATGTCCATGATGCTGTTCCGACTTCACCGAATGCATAATTACTGCGTTGTGAGTTTACATATCCGTCAGTAGGATAAACATGATGCAAATCGGTTTTCTCATTACTATCGTTGTTGGTCCACGACTGTGCCCAAAGGTGCTCTCTGTTGTAGCAACTGCCCTCACCGTTGTAGCCACCGCATTGGTTATCGCCTAAAACATATTCATATGGCAACTGTCCGCCAGGATTGTCGGAATATATATCCCACACCTTATTTGTACCACGTTTGTCGGTTTGATAATAAGCAGTCCACAATCCACTGTAAGTGGTATGATCGTCATTCTTTATTATGTTATGCAACGCCGCTTTCAAAGTCGTCCCAGTCTGGTTAGTAATACCGTTATAATAACCTGAAGGAATATTCTGCGCATGCAATACAACAGCAACAACCAACAGAATTAAAGATATGTATAATCGTTTCATCATACAAACAGTAAAAAATCATTTTTTAAATAAGCTACAAAAATAAGATATTTTTCTTTATGCTAAAAAATTTAAAATTTTTCATTTTTTTCTTGACATGTAAAAAAATGTTGTATTTTTGCAGTGTATTAGATGACTAATACAGGGAATTAAATGACAAAAAATTTTTATAACATGATTAAAATCAATAACTTAGACTTCGCATACAAGAATACGCAAGTCTTCAAACACATCAGCCTGGAGTTCAAAAAAGGTAACATTTACGGGCTTTTGGGCGAGAACGGCGTCGGTAAGACCACCTTATTAAAATTAATATGCGGTCTGCAGAAGCCACAGCACGGCAGCGTGACAGTCGACGGCCACATCCCTTCCATGAGGCAGCCGCAGTTCCTGCAAAACGTTTACTTCCTTCCTGAAGAAGTGATTACCGAGGACACCACTCCTGAGAAGTTCGTGCAGAAAATCGGGGTGTTCTACCCTCGCTACGATTTCGCGCTCTTCAACCAGCTAATGAAGGAACTTGAAGTCGACCTCGCAAAGAAATTCAACGAACTTTCGCACGGTCAGAAGAAGAAGGCTTTGCTGGCATGCGCACTGTCACTGCAAACAGACTATCTCTTCCTCGACGAGCCTACTAACGGTCTCGACATCCCTTCAAAAGCCCTGTTCCGCAAGGTTATCTCGCAATATTGCAGCGACGCGACCACCGTCATTATCTCGACACATCAGGTGAAAGATGTTGAGAACCTCATCGACCCTATCGTGATTTTGGACAAGGACGATGTGCTTCTAAACGCAAGCTTTGCAGAAATCACCGACAAGATTTACTTTGAATACGGTCCGGAGAGACTGCAGAACGCCTACTACACCGAGATGCTGCCGGGCGGCTACATCAACGTGATGCCAAACACTGAACATTTGGAGAGCAACGTCAACATTGAGGCGTTGTTCAATGCGGTAATGAAAAATAAAGAAACCATCAAAAACTTAATGAAATGAACAACACATTCAATATCAATCGTTTCGGCAAAGTCCTCAAACACGACGGATTGAACTTCTTCCCGAATATGGGTTTGGCTTTGGCTATTTTATGGGCTATTCCGGTCATATTCTACCTGTTTGTCAGCCTCATGCCTGGCCACGAGACACATGTCTTCGATGCTTACTCAAGAATCGACACCATCGATTTAATATTAAAAATAACCATCATCATTGCGCCAGCCAGACTTTACAAATACTGCAACGACCAACGCCAAGGCATCAGTTACGCAATGTTGCCTGCATCAACATTCGAGAAGTTCCTCAGCATGGTGATTTACTGCGTCATCGTCACACCTATTGTATATATAGCAGGTGCTCTCGCGATTGACAGCATCCTCGCGCTATACAACGGCCCATACGAAGGCTTCGCAGTGCCGATTTATTTCGACAAACACGCACAATTAAGCTATATTGTCGACGAGCACAATATGGCAGGTGTCTTTGACGATTCATGGACAGTCTTCCTCAACAGTTTATCTCCGACATTCATGTCATTTTTAGGTATGTTCGGCATGTTGATGCTATCGTCAATATTCATGTTCGGAAATATGATTTTCAAGAAACACAAAACCCCGAAAATGATTGGCATTCTGATTCTTTTATCCATCATTTTCATGATTCTTGTGATAAACTATGTCGCACATTACGAGACGATTTTCAGCAACTGGAACAGAGAAACAGCGACAGATATTCTCGAACGTTTGATTTACATCACTATAAATGTAGCATTCTATCTGGAAATCATCGTTTCAGCACTGCTGCTTTGGGGCGTTTATCGTAAAATTAAAACTCAAAAATACTAATCAACTACTAATTAACTATGGATTTTAACGGACATAAACCGATATATCTGCAGATCTACGACCATGTGTGCGAACGCATTCTCAACGGGGAATTTCGCAGCGGCGAAAGAGTAATGTCGGTACGCGAACTCGGCGTCGAGCTGGGAGTGAATCCCAACACGGTGATGCGAGCCTTCGAACGGCTGCAGATGAAAGAGATTATCTCTACAAAACGCGGAATAGGATTCTATGTTTGCGAAGACGCAAAGGAAAAGATTCTTTCTGAACAGAAAAAAGATTTTATGGAAAACGAAGTGCCTGAATTCCTAAAAAAAATGGAATTATACGGGATTAAGATAGAAGATATAATAAAGTTAAAAGTTAAAAGTTAAAAAATAAAAGATAAAAGATGAAAAGATTATTATTATCATTAGTTATTGTCCTGAGTGTCAATGTGATGAGTGCTCAGGTGAAGGTCAAGACCACGAAGCTTGACAACGGATTGAAGGTGGTTATGTGCGAAGACCACAGCTCACCTCAGGCTTACGGTGCAGTGTACGTGCACGCAGGCAGCAAGAACGACCCTCTCGAAGCCACAGGTATGGCTCACTATTTCGAGCATATCATGTTCAAGGGCACCGATAAGATCGGAACCATCAACTGGGAAGCTGAGAAGGTGTATCTCGACAGCATCGACATGATGTACGACAAGCTGCATGAGACGACAGACCTCAATGAGCGTGCTGCCATTCAAAAGAAAATCAACGAATTGTCGATTGCCTCGACAGAGTATGCCATCCCTAACGAAGTCGACGTTATCCTCACCAAGATGGGTGGTGAAGGTCTGAATGCCGGCACAGCCTACGATCAGACGATGTATTTCAACTCCTTCCCTGCCAACCAGATCGGCAAATGGATGGATGTCTACGCCGAGCGTTTCCACTACCCTGTGTTCCGTCTCTTCCAGAGCGAGCTAGAGACCGTTTATGAAGAGAAGAACATGTATGGTGACGGACCTATCAACGCCTTCCAGGAATATATGTTCCAGGAAATTTTCGGTGAGCATCCTTACGGACGTCCTGTCATCGGTTTGACCGAGCACCTGAAGAACCCACAGACCACAAAGATGCGTGAGTTCTTCAACACATATTACGTTGCCAACAACATGACGCTCATCCTCGTCGGTGACTTCAACATCGAGGAAATCGAGCCTATGGTGGCTGAGAAATTCGGCTCATGGCGCAGCGGTGAAATCCCAGCACAGCCTGAGTTCACCTTGCCAGAGTTCAAAGGCCAGACTCTGAGAGAAGTAAGAATGACTCCTATTAAAATCGGTGCTCTTGCATGGAAAGGTGTCAAGATATCCGACCCTGATTACCTGCCGCTCAGCATCGCCTGCAGCATTTTCAGCAACGGCGAAACCGGTATCATGGACAAAGACATGCTTGATGGCAACATCATGATGGCCATGCTCATGCCTCTCTCTCTCGAAGACCATGGTGCCAACATCATACTCTACATCCCGAAACTCATTGGACAGTCACACGAGAAAGCCGAGGCATTCGTCTTCGCGAGCCTCGACAAACTCAAAAAAGGCGAGTTTAGCGACGACCTCTTCGAAGCAATCCGTGTCAATATGCTGAAAGAACGCGAACTGGAACTTGAAAGTTTAGGTAGTTTGGCAAACCTCTTCCTCGAACTCGAGATGCGAGGAATGACATACTACGAGTATCTCGCTGAGAGTGAACGTATTAAGAGCATCACAAAAGAAGAAATCGTCAAGATTGCAAACAAATATTTCGGCGAGGATTACCTCGACATCCGTTCAAAGATGGGCTTCCCTGAGAAGGATAAGGTTGACAAACCTAACTGGAAAGCTATTGAGGCTAAGAACACCGACGCCAAGTCTGAGTTTGCAAAGATGATTGAGGCTGAAGAAATTCCAGAAGTGAAACCACAGGTCGTTGATTTCCAAAAAGACGTCACAATCAACAAGATAAACGATTGTTTTACAATGATTTCCGCAAAGAATCCTTATAACGACATCTTCAATTTGACTATCACCCATAATTACGGCACCATCGACGATCCTGACCTCAACCGCGCAATCAGCTATTTTGAGATGCAGGGCACCGAGAATAAGAGTTTCGAGGAGTTAAGCCTTGAGCTTCAAAAACTTGGAGCTATGATTTATATCAGCGCCAGCCAAAGCAACACAAACATCGTAATAGAAGGTTTCGAGAAGGATTTGGACCAGATTCTCGCTCTTTGCGAAGAAAAAATCTACAAACCTGCCAACGATGAGAAGAAGATTGGCATCATCTATGAGAATGAGTCAATGAATGAAGAGACAGTGAAAGAAGACGCTTCGGAATGGGCATCAGCAGTGCGCCAGTACTCTCTCTACGGCGAAAAATCATCTTATCTCGCTGAGACGCCTCTCAAACAATGGAAGAAACGCAGCGGAGCAGAACTTTTGAGAGAGGTAGACAACGCCCTCAACTACAACGGAGAAGTGTTATTCATAGGAAACATTGACAATCAAGAAGTTATCAATGCATTAAAGAAACATAACCTTGTAAAGGACAATGTAGTCAAATCTGAAAAGAGCTTCTTGACAGAGAAAACAAACACCGACAACCAGATATTTATCGCACATAACAAGAAGTTCCGTCAGAGCAATATCTACATGCACGTTCCAAGCGAGTTATTAAACAAGGAAGAGAAAGCTGTCGCTATGGTGTTCAACAAATATTTCGGCACCGACATGTATTCGATTGTTTTCCAAGAGGTTAGAGAATTCCGTTCTTTAGGTTACACTGCATACGGTTATTTCATGAGCGACTATCTCAACAGAAAGCCCAGCTTCTTATTCACCTATCTCGGAACACAATCTGACAAAACCAATGAAGGTATCGACGTTTTGCGCGGTCTCATCACCGATATGCCTGAACGACTTGAGAAGTTCAACGCCTCTAAAGACGCTTTAATCATGTCACGCGCATCAGATTATGTAGGATTCAGAAGTCTTCCTGCACAAGTGAGCACCTGGCTTGAAGAGGGTTACGACCACGACCCGCGTATGGAATACACCAACCTCATCAAGAAGACCGAGTACAAGGACGTTGACGATTTCTACAAGAAGTTCGTCGCCGACCGCCCTATCGTCATCATGATGTCGGGAAACAAGAAACAAATTGACGTTAAAGCCTTGGAGAAATACGGAACCGTGAAGGAGTTGAAGTACAAGGAAATATTCAGATAAGAAGGATAAGCGCTTCGCTGAGAAGGAGGATAAGCGCTTCGCTGAGAAGAATCTTATCCTTCTTCTCTTTCTTATCCTTATTATCTTTCTTATCCTTCTTATCCTTAAATGTTCAGGATTACCTCGGCGGCTTTGATTGCTTCCGGGGTTATTTTATCGTTGCTGAGCATTTTAGCAATCTCCGTAACACGTTCATCGTGAGACAACAGTCTGATGCATGAACGTGTTTTTTGTTCGCTCTCGTCTTTGTAAACAAAGAAATGGTTCTTGGCTTTTGATGCAATCTGCGGCAGATGCGTGATTGAGACAATCTGCAGGCTCTCCCCCATTTTCTGCATGATGTCACCGAGTTTCGACGCCACCTCGCCTGAGACGCCTGTATCTATTTCATCGAAAATCAACGTAGGAATGTAGTTGTTTTCTGCAGCTACAGCCTTAATAGCCAGCATCAAACGCGACAACTCACCGCCAGAAGCGACTCGGCTCATGTCGTCAGGAGCTATGCCTTTGTTGGCGGAAAATAGGAAACGAACATTGTCTTTGCCACTCTCAGAGAACTTTGAGTATTCTGAATTCTCGGAGAGCTCTATCTCAAAAACGCCATGCGGCATCTTCAACTGATGAATAATCTCAGTAACAGCTTTTTCAAATGAGACCTTGACTTTTTTGCGCTTTACAGAAAGCTCATCAGCAAGTTTTGTCAATTCTTTCTCGCATTTTTTCAGTTCTTGCTCTTTCTGTGCGATTTCCTCGTCAATGTTCGCAAAAGCACCCACTTTATGCTGTAATTCCTCGCGAATCTTAAGCAAGTCGGCGTAATCAGAGACATGATGTTTCATCATCAGACGTTGCAGCAAGTCGAAACGCTCTTGGATTTCATTCAATGATGCGGCGTCAAACTGAGTGCTATCTTGCAGACTGTCAAGGTCTTGAGCAATATCTTTGAGCTCTATTTTCGTGGACTCAAGGCGTTCCGAATACAGCTCGGTCTGAGGAACATATCTTCTTAACTTGTCAACAGAAGATTTCAGGTCATTCAGTTGGTTTAGAATCGAGAGTTCCGATTCGCTCAAAGTACTTAGAGACTGTGCAAGAAGTGTTTTCACCTCCTCCGCGTTTTCCAGGAGCTCGAGGCGTTGACTAACTTCATCATACTCATCGTCTTGCAAGTCAGCTTTCAGAAGTTCGTCAAGTTGAAAAGCCAGAAAATCATTTTCAGCAACGTTTTTTTGAGACATGTCACGAAGCTGTCTCAACTCATTGCGCAACGTGATGTAAGTATTATAAACTTTCTGATACTCAAGAAGTAACGGCGCATTATTCGCTGCATCATCAACAATCTTCAGTTGAAAATCGCTGTTGGTAAGAAGCAGAGAGTCGTGTTGTGAATGTATGTCAACCAACTGATTGCCAAGCTCTTTCAGCTGTTGGGCAGTCACTGGAGTGTCATTGATAAAAGCCCGGGATTTCTTTGTAGGTGACAACTCGCGTCTCAAAATCAGTTCCTCTTCAAAATCGAGGTCGTTTTCTTCAAAGAAAGGCTTGAAGCGCTCATTATCAACAACAAACGTCGCCTCTACAGCACATTTTTTCGTCTCATCGAGCATGATGCTTGAGTCGGAACGGTCACCGAGCACGAAGCCGAGTGCACCGAGCAAGATAGATTTTCCCGCTCCGGTCTCACCTGTAATAACGCTGAATCCATCACCAAAAGCTATTGATAATGAATCAATTAAAGCGTAATTACTGATAGCAAGATGCTTTAACACAACAGTTAGAATTTAGGTTTCGCGGTCAGAAGCGCCTCGTATTCTTCAGAGTGAGTCGGGTCAAGTTCGCGCAGGATATTCACAACTTTTGTCCTTTCCTGTTGAGGGCCGATGGAGTACACGTTCTTCCATTCCTCACGTTTTGTATCGTTAAGAATCTGGACGAAATACAGGTTAGGCTTGCTGAGATAGGCTGATTTCACGTATTCGAGAGCTTTTGTCATGGCATTACGGCCTTCATCCACTTTTCCGTTACCCATCACATCCAAGCCAAGTCGGTGATATTCATACAAAAACTGACGCAACGGGCGGTATGTTGTATTGGTGAAATTCTCGATAAGCCAGTAGCGGTTTGTATATCCGTCAAAGGCCTTCCAGCCGGCATCCACCGAACTTTGCGCCTGCGTCACCACAGTCTCCGCAGCCTTAAACATCTCTTCACCGCCATAAAGTCCGAACGTGTCGAAATACAATCCTAAACTGTAATATGCGTAAAACGCGAGCAATGAAGTGAGGTTCGACATATAGGCATTCTCATTGAAATCGAGAGGTTGCGATTCGATATATGTGAATGAGAACTCTGTATCAATATAGTTCAGCAGAGGTGTGTTGTAATTCGATTTATACACCGGACGGCGGACAGCAAGGTTCATTTCCCCTGTGATGCTGTTGCCTTCCCTACTTTTAACAGTTATGACCATCGTTCCTTCAATACGCTCGTGTTGCTCAAATCTGACATTTGTCCAGATACGGTTATTCATGAAATTAATCACGGCTTCCTGCAGCGACTCGTACAACCTCTGGTCGGTGCCGCCAACTTGTTTTGAGTTGACAGTCACATTAAAATTCAGTTCCTGAGCGTCAACATATGCCGAGAAGCACAGTGCGAGCAATATTGAGAGAATGATTTTTTTCATAACAGTTATTTTGTAAATGATTGATATATAGAGTTTAAGATATCTTGTGCAACTTCACTCTTCGGTTTCAGTTCAAAATCCACAACATTATCGTCTTTCGTGATGATGTTCACTTTGTTTGTCTTCGTTTTGAATCCGACACCTGCCTCGTTCATCGTATTGAGCACTATCATGTCGAGGTTCTTGGAATGAAGTTTTTTCTTTGCGTTTTCGAGTCCGTTTTCTGTCTCGAGCGCGAAGCCGACAAGGAACTGGTTTTCTTTCTTGTTCTGACCGAGAGTCTTGAGGATATCTTCTGTCTTGACGAGTTTCAGTGTCATCTCGTCTTTGTTCGGGTCTTTCTTAATCTTCTGATCTGCAGTCACTTCCGGACGGAAATCAGCCACTGCTGCGCTCAGCACGGCGATGTCGGCGCGTTTGAAAGCCGCCGTTGTCGCGTTGTACATCTCTTGTGCGCTTGTCACAGGAATCACTTGGATATTGCTTCTTTCCGGGCGTATCGACGACGGGCCGAGCACCAGAGTGACATCGGCGCCTTGGTCGGCGAAAGCACGTGCAATCTCAATGCCCATAAGGCCTGAGCTATGGTTACCTATGAAACGCACCGGGTCGATAGCCTCATAAGTCGGGCCGGCTGTCACAACCACTTTCTTGCCTGCGAAACGTTGTTTGTTCTGGAAGAACTCTTTGATACGGTTGAATATCTCCTGTGGTTCCTCCATCCTGCCCTCGCCGCACAATCCGGATGCGAGCTCGCCTGATGACGGTGCTATGAAGCGGTAGCCGCGACTTATAAGAGTGCGGATGTTTTCCTGCGTTGCCGGATGCTTGTACATGTCGAGGTCCATCGCCGGAGCGAACATTATAGGGCATTTTGCTGAGAGACAAACGGTTAGAAGGTAGTTATCGGCTATTCCTGCCGCCATTTTTGCTATGGTGTTTGCCGATGCCGGCGCTATCACGAAGAGGTCGGCCCACATGCCGAGTTCCACGTGGCTGTTCCACTTACCTGTCTCAGCGTCAAAGCCTTTCGATAAAACGGGTAAACCACTCAACGTTGCTAACGTGAGTGGTGTTACGAAATCTTTTGCCGCATCGGTCATCACGACCTGAACCTCAGCACCTTGCTTCTTCAGAAGCCTTACCAACAGCGGAATCTTATACGCGGCAATGCTTCCCGTAATGCCTATCAGAATCTTTTTAGAAGTCACCTTCGTTCTTCTTGTTAGGATTACGATAGTAAAGCTTGTCGTTCAAAAACTCGTCGATGGCGATAAGAGTAGGCTTCGGCAGTCTCTCATAGAACTTCGCCACTTCGATCTGTTCCTTGTTCTCGAAAACTTCCTCCAAAGTATCGTTGCTTGAAGCGAACTCTTCAATCTTCTTGTTGAGTTCCTGCTTCTCTTCAGTTGCTATCTGGTTTGCTCTCTTCGCAAGAATAGCCACCGTCTCGTAGATATTACCTGTTCCGACGTAGAATTGATCTTTCTGACGTGTGATTGCGGTTGTTTCCGTCTTAACTTTTCTAAAGTCTATCATTTTGTTCTATTTAATTTAATTTTTTCCAATTTTTCTCTGATTTTTGCTACAGTAGGCTCCAATTTCGCGATATATTCGCTATCAGGATACACATAACACAAGGTGTTATATTTTTCTAAAGCCAACTCATAACGTTCGCGCTGTTTGCCCTGGACGCTCTTCTCTGCATAACGATAGTAGTTGATAACCATGTTGCTGAGAATCTCCTCACGATATTTCGTGGTCGGATGTTCTCTCAGAAAAGCCTCATAACTCGTTATGGCAGCCTGGAACTCCTCCATTTTGAAATACAATCTGCAGATATCGTACTCTTTGTCCTCAAGTTTTGTCCGCAACGTATCGATTCTTGCATTTGCATCTGCAACCAACGGACTCTGTGGGAACGCGTCTATGAAATCCTGGAATTCAGAAATACATCTGTATGTATCCGTCTGATCCAGAGTCATTTTAGGCGATATCCTATAGTAGCATATACCGCTTTTATACATAGCCTCTTCAGCATCCTTAGAAAAAGGATATCTTGAAACAAAGCGTCTATAATAGCCACTTGCTATGACATAATCTTGCTTATTAAAATAACATTCAGCCGTAAGGAATGCAATCTGCTCACCCTCCGGTTTTGTACGGTAATACGCCTGCATAACGTCGAAAAGCTGCAAAGCACGGTCATAATTCTTTTTCTCATAATAAGCCAATGCGGCCCTGAGTTTTGCCTCGTTGTCCGTACTTTTAAGCAATTTCCTGTATTTACTGCAAGATGCGCATCCCAGTAAACATATTATTATCAATAAGAAAAACCTATTCTTTAGCATGCTGCAAAATTACGTTTTTTTTAGCTATCTTATTTATTATTTTTTATTTAATAACAATTTTCTGAAGATATTGTTGTCCGTCGCAGTCTATTTTGATGAAATAAATTCCTGATTCGACATCTGACACATTGATTTCCAATGCGTTAGACACTTCTTTCACAATTTGTCCATGAATATTGACGAACTTAACATTGAGGCTTGTGAAACCGTTGGCCACGTTGATATTGAGGGTTGATGAGGCAGGATTCGGGTAGACCGACACTTTGCCGCCTTCTATTTCCTCAACTCCGGTGTTGTCGATGACTGTAAATGTCAATGATGTTGAAGCTGTCTCATTGCCATCGCTAACTGTAACGGTGTATGTAAACTCACCTGCTTCTGTTGCGGTGAACACAGGGCTCTGTGATGACGGATCATCGAGATTTGTAGCAGGCGACCATGAATATGTGTAATTGCCTGTACCGCCATATGCTGCCGCATACAAAGGATTTGTCTGGTTAATGAACATTGTGTCATACTCTGCAACTGTCCATATATTCAACGGCACACCGACACATGAAACGTAAGCTGCCCAGCCTTCTCTCGTGACGCTGATGTCTGTTGTGCATTTGAATGTCAAGGCACCACTCTCATTGGTAGCTGTATATGTACCTGCGCTGATAGTGCCTGTTAAGTCAGCAATCTGTGCCGAAGCTATTGCATTTTCACCGTCATAGATATAAAGATGGTCATAGTTCTGTTCCATATCAAACGATTGGAAAGTCACTTGAATCTTGCCGCCTGGTGTGCCAGGGAAGATTGTGAGGGTCATGTCAAGGTTGTTTCCGTAGTTTTCAGTCGGGCCGCCGTTGTCGTAGAACATTGCGCCGTCTGTTGTTTCATCGCCATTATGCATATTGAACGCATTTACAACAGTAATCAGGTTTGGCACATATTTTGTATCGGTCTCGCCGGCGGCATTGGTGACAACCAGACGCACTCCGAAAGTACCGGCTGCGTTGTATGTCACTGTAGGATTCTGTGCTGTTGACGTGTAAGGTGTTCCGCCTTCAAAATCCCAGTACCAGTCGGTGATTTGAGCGCCCCATGAGTTATCGATGAAATGTACGGTACCGCCGGTGCTGATCTCTGTCACGTCAACTGTGAAATCAGCGACAAGGCCTTCCAAAGCGACCATCTCTGCTGAAATTGTAATTGCCTCATTATCAGCCACTGTAACCTGTGTCTCATATACCTCATAGCCGTTTTTAGTGATTCTAACATTATACGTTCCAGCCTTGATTGGACGGTGGAAATCGCCTGCGAGTCCTGTTGAAATTGTAGAATACTGGTCATCATGGCCAAGTATATTGATTGTTGCGCCAGCGATTGGAGCTTTTGACACTGCATCGACGACTGTGCCATGGATACCGTTCAAGCACTGGTTCACGAATGCAAAGATTGAGTTTTTATTGATGTTCCAGAAACTTGGCATCTGGGTAGCGCTCGGGCATTTTGTGTTTGAGCACTCGATAGTAAGCTCGCGGCACTGTGCATAGCCGTTCATGTAGTCCTGACGGCCGCCGCCAATCATATACCACTGTGCGCCGTTGGTGACACCGTTGTTGTAATCGGTCATATAGCTTGAGCTTTGTACATGACAAAGGTCAGCATATTCGTGTGAGATAAGCTGATACCACTGGTCGTCGGCGTGGAGAGTGTAGGTGTTATCCCAAGGATAGTTCATAACCTCTGCTCCACCGTGATAGTTAGCGCCCATCACGAAGTTGTTATTCTGTGCCAGATCCATGAACCACAGTGTTTCCTGCTGATAAGCGTTTCCGTCAGGATGCGGGCCACCATGAGGGTCAGCATAGTTACGGTTCATATCAACACCGTTGGCATTGGCACGTGTAGCGCCCGTTACAGTATTGTTGCCGCCATGGTATGTTCCGTCAGGGTTGGTGTTAGGACCGACATACAAATCGACGTTATTGAGAATGTTTTCGCACTCTGGAAGTGTCGGATTTTCAAGGAGATAGTCGATGAAACGGAGCATCAGCATCCAGCCTGTTGTCTCGTCGCCATGGATGGTCGATGTGTATAAAAACTTCGGTTTGCCTGCGCCGCTGCCGTTGTTGATATGGGCAATCAAAATCTTACGGTTGCTCGGCAGTGTTCCGAGGTCGAGGATTTCGCACATGTCAGGATGGTCGGTGGCAAACTGGAACATCATAGCTTCGTAAGCACTGTATGTCGGATATGCATCCCAGTCATATTCGGCACGGTTGCTGCCGTCCCACATCTCAGCCTCGAACATCATTGAAGGCGGAGTCTGCAATGTGATTTCATATCCAAATTGCTGGAACTCAGCAAATTCCTTATTGTTTGCGTAAGCTGTAACGACATTTCCGTCGACGCGGTCAACAGAGATTGTCTGTGCTATTTTCTGAAGGTTGTCATTGCCGTTCAGTTCAAAAGTGAAATAATACTCATTGCGGTCTTGCATGAGTTTGCTGAGGTTTGTTTCTTGCGCAAAAAGTCCTAAAGAAACAAATAAGAAGAGGATCGCAAAAAATTTAGTTTTCATTTTTTATTAAAGTTTAACTTTTATTTCAAATTGTTATCGTATTCATTTTCAATGTCTTGGCGCACATTTTCAGAAGCAGGCACCAAAGGAAGGCGGAGCACGTTCTTGCACAACCCGGCATGAGCCATGAGAGCTTTTATTCCGGCCGGGTTACCGTCGGCGAATATCAATCCGTTCATTTTCAGCATCTTATAATGCAGTGGAAGTGCTTCTTTCTCTTTACCTTCGAGCATCATATGCACCATCTCGCAGAACGGTTTCGGGTAGCCGTTGGCGGCCACAGAAATCACTCCCTTGGCGCCGAGAGCCATCATAGGCTGTGTGATGCCGTCGTCGCCTGAAAGCACCGTGAAATCCGACGGTTTGTCGCGCAAGATCTCCATTATCTGTTGCAGGTTCCCTGACGCTTCTTTCACCGCGATGATGTTAGGATGTTTGGCGAGTTCCACTGTCGTTGCCGCCTGAAGGTTCACCCCCACTCTGCCCGGAACGTTGTAAAGCACCACCGGCACCGGCGAGGCGTCGGCCACAGCTGTGAAATGAGCTTTCATTCCGCGCTGGTTCGGTTTGTTATAATAAGGAACGACGCTCAAGATACCGTCAATCCCTGTAAAGTCCTGATGCTTAATGGTTTCCACCAAAGCAGCGGTATTGTTTCCGCCCATTCCCAACAGTATCGGGCAGCGACCGTCAACAGTATCAACGATAGTCTTCACCACTTGTGCTTTCTCTTCAGCGGTCATCGTCGGAGCTTCAGAAGTCGTTCCGAGAGCTACCAAAAAGTCAGCGCCATTGTGCAGAGTGTAGTCAACAATCTTCCTTAACGACTGATAATCAACGGAATAATCGTCGTTAAACGGAGTTATCAGAGCCACTCCAGTACCTATAAATGGGTTCTTTTTCATCTTTGTCCTAATAACATCGACAGATAATTCTTCAGAATCTCTATCCTATTTAACATATTATCGTCATTTTTCGAGTCAATCACCATGTCGTACAATTTATGGTTCGACTTTCCAAAAGTCATTCTGAATGAATTGTTTATCAAAGTCAAGATATACTTATTTGTCATCACTTCGTCACGCACTTTTGTAAAATCCACCACCATGTCGAACGAAAGACTTATCAAAGATTCGTATTTATCCCTTTTCATCAGTCCCCAAAAGTTGAAGTCTTCCTTCCTGATAAAGAAATATCGGTCGGTCTGCATCACGTCTTTCGGGAGCGCATCCACGAACACTATGAACGTATATCTTTTCAGCACAAACAGTCTTTTAAGCGTATTCTCGATATCCTTGTACTGCTTGAACTGCTCCGGATCGAGCAAAATCGCCACTGACGGATACTTTGAGATATCCGGGAGTATGCAGGATTTCTTGCGTTTCAAGAATCCGTTTATCGCACGCTGTCTAAAAAACCTTACAATAGCCTTCATTCGTTTCGATGACGTACTCAATAAACTTGCAAAGATACGAATTTTCCATTAAATGATGATATTTTTTCATCTATTGAAATGATTTTTTTATCTTTGCATCGTTTTTACACGAGTATGATGAAGATTACCATTTTAGGTTGCGGCACATCTCAAGGCGTTCCGGTCATCGGATGCGATTGTGAGGTCTGCAGGTCACACGATCCGCGCGACAAACGTTTGCGCACGTCGATTCTCGTTCAGACCGAGCACACTACGATTTGTGTCGATGCAGGTCCGGATTTCCGTCAGCAGATGCTTCGCGAGAACGTGAGACATCTCGATGCCATCCTCATCACGCACCATCACAAGGACCACATAGGCGGTTTGGACGACGTCAGGTCTTTCAATTTCCTGCAAAACATCTCCATGCCGATTTACGCGTCGCCTGATACGCAAGAGGAAATAAAGCGCGAATATTCCTACGCTTTCGTCGATAAAAGCGAACTTTATCCAGGTGCTCCGACATACAATCTCATCGACATAAAAGACAACAAACCCATCATCATCAACGAGTTGACCATCGAGCCTATACCGTTAGTGCATCTCAAGATGTTATGTTACGCCTTCCGTATCGGCAACTTCGCATACGTCACCGACTTCAATTACATCTCCGAAGAGAGTTTGAAAAAACTTGAGGGCGTTGAATACCTCATCATTGAGGCTTTACGCCACGAGAAACATTATTCGCACATCAGTCTTCCGGAGGCTATTGAAATCGCGCAGCGACTCAATGTCAAGAAAGCATGGTTCACTCATGTCAGCCATTCCATGGGAAAGGCCGAGGATGTCAACAAGACTTTACCGTCTAACATGATGTTAGCCTTTGACGGCCTTAGCATCACGATAGAAAACGACTAAACTTACTCTCTCGTTCTCGTCAAAGCTAAATGCCTGGTCGTAAACAAGATAGTACAGCCTTCCTCTCTTTGTTTTATGAATACCGGTAAAACAACCGAAATCAAATTCCAGTTCCTCGAGATATCTCTTTGGAACCGACATTCTCCCTGAAGGATTTACAGTCCTGAGGATTCCGCGGTTTTTCAGTAGAATCCCGTTGATTTTGCGGATATACGTCTTCTGTTCATTGTTGACCATGTAATAAAAATTGTTTCTACATTTGTCATCGCAGAACACCTTATCAGTTCGTCCAGAAATCACATTATTGCAATACGGACATTTTTTAGTTTTTTTTCTAAGATTAGTTTCATTCATTTTGACAGTTTTTGTTATACATTCATTTTTTCATTTGGAGAAAACATATTGTATTATGTTCGCTCCCATTTTCAGTGCCTTCAGTCGCACCTCGTCGGAATCTTTGTGCACCCGTTGGTCTTCCCAGCCGTCGCCGAGGTCGCATTCGTAGGTGAAGAGGCAAACCAAGCGGCCTTCGTAAATCATGCCGAACGCTTGCGGCGTCTTCATATCATGCTCATGAACCTTAGGCAATCCGTTTGGAAACTCATATGGTTCCTTAAATATCTCATGCGAATACGGCAGTTCCACCCATTCCAGCTCCGGGAACACCTTCTGCATCTGCGGCATGATGAAATCCTTGAGACCGTAGTTGTCGTCGATGTGCAGGAAACCTCCGCCAAGCAGATAGTTGCGCAGATTCTCACATTCAGCCTTGTCGAAGCTCACGTTTCCGTGACCGGTCATGTGCACAAACGGATAGTTGAATATATCCGGGTTCCCCACCTCCACCGTCGCTATGTCGGGATTGAGGTCGGTGTGCAACTCTTGGTTACAGAACTTCACCAGATTAGGCAATGATGTAGGGTTAGCATACCAGTCGCCGCCGCCTCTGTATTTCAGAAGCGCTATCTGCGTCTGTTGGGCTGTAAGTCCCATTGTCAGCAGCAGAAACACGACTGTCAGCAACCGTTTCATCACTTCGACATTTGGTTTATAAGATTCACTGTATGGCAAGCCACCACTGCCGCCGTCTCCGTTCTCAGCCGGGCATCGCCCAGACTAACCGGAATGAATCCGTTATCTTTTGCCAGCTGCACCTCTTCCGGACTGAAGTCGCCTTCAGGACCTATAAGCACAAGTGCGTTACGTCCTTTTTCGTATTTGTCGCACAACAATTCCGTCACGTTGTCGTCGATCCAAGCTATGAACTTTTGCCCGTCGAACGGCTGCTTCACGAGTTTGTTGAAATCTATAACATCCTCCACAACAGGCAGTTTCGACTTTATCGACTGTTTCATGGCGGCTATCATCACTTTACGGAAACGCTCAACGTTAGCCACACGACGCTCTGAGTGATACGAGGCGAATAATTGCACCTTGTCGATTCCGATTTCCGTCGCTTTTTCGAGGAACCATTCCGTGCGCTCGTTCAGTTTTGTAGGCGCTATTGCTATCTCGAGTTCAAACGCTTTGTTATCATATCCGGCGCGTTTGTTCGACAAGCAGGCCACAGCACGTTTCGGATGTGCCTCCACCAGTTCCGCATCATACAACGATCCCTTGCCGTCGGTGACGCAGAAACGGTCTCCCTCCTGCATCCTCAAAACCTTGACACAGTGTTTCGATTCCTCCTCAGGGAAGGAGACCATTCCTTCTGTAGCGTCCGATAAGTAAAAAACGTTCATGTTACTATCTTTACATTCTCTCTGGCATCTGCATACCCAGCAAGTTACCTGCGTTACGCAGCAAACGTGCCGTCATTGCCGCCAACTGCAAACGGAACGCTCTGCGTTTCTCGTCCTGTTCCTTCAAGATACTACACTCCTGATAGAACTGGTTGAATCCTTTGCAGAGGTCGTAGATGTAGTTGGCAACCATAGCCGGACTGCGGTTTATAGCCGCTTGTTCAAGCACTCCCGGCCATGTATGAATATTGGTAAGGAGCGTTTTCTCGCTAGGCAAAATATTATTTATAATAATATTATTGCCAGCGTCAATTCCAGCTTCTGCAGCCTTTCTCAACACCGAGCAGATACGCGCGTGGGTGTACTGTATGAATGAGCCAGTATTGCCATTGAAATCGATTGATTCTTTCGGGTCGAACAGCATCGTCTTCTTAGGGTCAACTTTCAAGATGAAGTACTTCAGAGCGCCGAGTCCTATCATGTGATACAATTTGTTTGCCTCTTCGTCACTCAATCCGTGAGCTTTTCCCAATTCTTCCGACACGTTCTTCGCCGTCGCGACCATCTCGTCCATAAGGTCATCGGCATCGACCACCGTTCCTTCGCGCGACTTCATCTTACCGCTTGGCAACTCAACCATACCATAGGACAGATGTTCAATGTCGTTACCCCATTCAAAGCCTAATCTCACTAAAACACGTTTCAGCACGTCGAAATGATAATTCTGTTCATTACCAACGACATAGATCAGTTTCTTCGGATGGAACTCGTCATAACGAAGTTGAGCAGTTCCAAGGTCTTGAGTCATATACACGGAAGTTCCGTCTCTACGAAGCAGCAGTTTCTCGTCCAATCCCTCGTCACGGAGGTCACACCACACCGAGTTGTCATCTCTCTGATACAGAACGCCTTTCTTCAAGCCATCCATCACCGTGCTCTTACCCAACAAGTAGGTCTGTGATTCGTAATAGATCTTGTCGAACGACACTCCGAGACGTTTGTACGTCACATCAAAGCCTTCGTAAACCCAGTTGTTCATCATCTCCCAAAGTTCTCTCACCTCTTTGTCACCGGCCTCCCATTTGCGCAGCATTTCCCTTGTCTCCTGCATCAGTGGAGAATTATTTTCAGCTTCAGCCTTGGCTTTGTCTTTAGCCTCGTCGTCAAGCTCATCATAATTCGCAGGTAACAGATTCTTCACTTCTTCCTTGAAATGTTTGTCGAACATCACATAGAAGTCGCCAATGAGGTGGTCGCCTTTCTTCCCCGTCGATTCCGGAGTGCATCCGTTGCCCCATTTCTGCCATGCTATCATGCTCTTGCAGATATGAATACCTCTATCGTTAACGAGATTCACACGCACAACATTTTCGCCGTTGGCTTTGAGTATTTCGCTCACACTCCAACCCAACAGGTTATTACGGATATGACCGAGATGCAACGGTTTGTTGGTATTCGGTGAGGAATACTCCACCACTACCGGTTTGCCTGAAACCTCTTTTCGTCCGAACTTTTCATTCTGATGGTTCTTTTGCATGAAGTCAATCCAATAGCTGTCGGAAATCAACAGGTTGAGAAATCCTTTCACCACATTATATTGCGCGATGAACGTGCTTTCCTGCATCATCTCTGTTCCGAGTTCATTGGCAAGGGCTTCCGGAGCTTTTCCCGCAAGTTTCACAAACGGAAAAACCACAATAGTCACATCACCTTCAAATTCAGGGCGCGTTTTCTGAAAACTCACATTCTGCGCAGGAGGTTCCTGTCCGTAGAGTTTCTTGAAAGCGTCAACAAAAAGTTGTTTCAAAATCAATTCCAGCATAGTACAAATCGTTATTTGATATTTGGGTGCAAAAATAGTAAAAAACTACCAATTACTTGTCATATTTTTAAAAATAAAGAACGAATCATGCTATAATTGTCTCCGACACCCATTTGATAATTGTTTTTAGGCATCAGATCATTGATTTTCAGAATCGTTCTATATGCCCAGCCCATATTCTCAACATTATCAATTTGGCCGAGTTTTTCAGCATAAACGTCTATGAAATTGACGACACTTGGAATAACATATTTCCCGAAATCCCCATTTTTAACATCTATACCCAAGACATCAAACAGGTTTTGCCCGGCGAACACGTTTCCGGCCACATTTGCGATTGTATTTTCAAATATTTCCTGGTCGAGAGTGCTGCCGCAAAGCATGCTTGCAAAGCTCACGCCTTGTTCGGTCTCAGTGGGATGAACTATGTATGAACCAAGCGCTGCCGATGCCAGGCTCGAGCCCAAAGTATACATCACATCATGTTTCAAGTTGTCAGTGTCGATTTTATCCCAATCATAGCTTCCGTCGTTTTGTTTGATAAAATTATTCACGCCGGCTTTCAATGTATTCCCGGCCACATTGCCAGCGACCTGCCATATCCATGCGCTTTCACTGAATCCATTTGTCAGACATCCCTGCACAAATCCTGCCGTAAATGCGAGAAGACCCTCTCCCAAATCGTCAATATTGGGGGCATCGAAAATCAAATTCATCACGCCATTGAAAATGCCATAAAGCAGCCACTCGACCCATTCTCCCGAAGGATCATGGTAAGACAGCGGATTATTCCAACAGTAGCTGTACCGATTATAGTTTTGCGACATATCAGGACACTGGATGTAATTGTCAGGACTCATCATCATCGACAACATCGGGTCATAAGCACGACCATTCATGTTTATGATTCCAAACGACGACAAATGTTCATGTCCAGTAAACCCTCTGTCACACAGCAGTTCGCCGCTGTATCCGCCCGACCAGGTGTCGGCATTTCTCGGATTTCCCCAAGCGTCATAACTTGTTTTCTGGAGCACTTTACCATCTTCATCAGTAATCAGGCACCACGAACCAAGGTGATCTTTATGGACATATTTCATTGATTTCTCTCCGTTTTCATCAGTACAACAAACCGCGAAGACGCCCATAGGCCCTCTGAGATAGGTGTATGCCGCGTTTTTGCCGTTAAAATCAACGTATTCACAATCGCCGGCATACACTTTTTCCTTCTTTTTGCCATCAATCATCTCGACCGAATAAATGCGCTCATAGTCATAGCCATAACCAATAGAATAACTATTGTTCCCTGTTTGAATATCGGAAATTTTGTCAAACGCAGTGTATGCAACACTTTGGTTCATCCCTGACAGATTATCCCAATCAGTAGTGACTTTGCTTACAGCGTAAGGGCTGTCGCCATCATAATGCGCATCGTAATAAACGCTCTTGCCATCAATACTTTTTGAAAGGATATTTCCATAGTTATCATACTCCATCTCGCCAGTAACAGTCTTATCTTTCCTGATTTCAACCAGCCTGTTAAAATCATCGTAAACGAAACTTTCACTGTGCTTGTTACCGGTCAGACTGCTCCTATTTGTAAGATTTCCGAATCCATCGTAAGAATATGAAAGGTCTTGATAAACTTTTTTGTCCTTTTGCGTGAATATTCCGCACAAAAGATTGGTTTTGGCATCATAGGTCAGAGTTGTTTGCATCCCATTGCCCATTTGATAATCAGTAACACGTCCCAGGGCATTTGTTTTGTCTGTATGCCAAAGCACTGTCTCATCGTCAGCATCAATCATCGACATATAATAGCCTGAATTTGAATATTTTTTCTGCACTGTCAGGCCACTGGAATAAGTCACGACATCCTCTCTATTTGCGTTGTCATACGAATAATTCGTGACATAACTGATGCCTTTAATATTTTCAGTCACACTCGTGATTCTCAGCAAATCGTCATAATAATATGACACAATATGGTTATTCCCGTAAATAATTTTTGACAAAGTGCCTATTTTACCTTTTTTATTATCATAAATCCACTGTGTAGCAACGACATTGCCGCCATTCCCGTCAGATTCGGCTCGTCCAATAAGGTTGCCCATATTATCATAATTATAAGTCGTTATGCAATTTTTAGGGGATCTCATTTCAAGAAGTTCGCCATAGGCATTGTATTCATATTGCACTTCTCCACACGCCGGATCCTTCATTCTCAGCACGTTACGTCTGTTATCATATTCGTATTCGACTTTCGTCATGGGATTATCGCCAATCACAGCGCTTTTCAGCTTGCCATCGCTATAATACGCATAGTTAATAGTATTGCCGCCGATGTCCACTGTTTGCACGCGCCATCCCATCGCATTGTTCGTTTCAACGACGTTGTTAGATACTCCGTCAGGCGAAACGGTATTAATTGTCGTTTGCAGCTTATTGTAATGATAATTTTTCACCGTACCATTGGGCCACACCTCCTCGATCAGCCTGTTGTTTTTATCATAAACATAATACAACCTATCGATGTCGTCGCCTGCAATATAAGGCATTGATTTAGAAATCATATTGCCATAATCATCGTAAGCCATATCGACATATACCGTTTCACCATTCGGATTAAACGAAACATCTCTGAGCTTTTTGCCTGTTTTACTGAAAAACGCCATCGTCTCCGCCTTTCCTTTTGTTTTTTCCCAACAATAGTATGAAGCAAGCTGTGGCGCATGTTTGTTGCCATTAGCCCACCGTTTCGTTTTCACATTAATAATGCCATCAGGCAACATTTTCTCAACCGTTATCTCAAAAGGATCTGACGAACATTTTGTCTCAAACTGGTTATAATCAACCGTTGACAACAGGTTGCCGTAATTCTTGTCATAAGAATGATACGTTTCCCAACCATTTTCGTTAACCGTCGATGTCGGATAACGATGATTATACTCTTCACCATAAGTCAGACTCGTAACTCTTTGATTTTTAGAGGATGGAGATGTTAGAACTTGAGTTACCGCATGACCGACATTATCATATGAATAGTCAGCGACGATTTTCAACGGATCGGCAAAATTCATATTAGCATTAGGCAAAGACGTTTTTTTAGTCACCTGATAGGCATTATTTCCTGAATAATCAAAAATATCACACGAACCCACTGCGTCGTTATCCCCGTAATGCTTTGAATAAGAGATACTTTGCGGACGTGCCACTATCCATGCTGCAGGATTGTCATTAAAGACATAATTCGTTCCCTCTCTATATGAGCAAGCTGACGCATCATTGCCTGTATAACTATCATCAACACCGAGCACCGAACTTGGATTCTTGACAAAATCAGTATAGTTGAAACCACCTATATCGCTCTGATAATCAAAGGATTCTATCTTTGTCTTTAAGACTGCGTTAGGGATGTCGAAATCATAAAAAATCGTTCTTTTATTTGAAATCAGAGGCATTACAGTCTTGGCATTCTGCGTGCAGGAATATTTTTCATATTCATACTGCTCTAAAGCCACCAACTGCCCGCTGTAATTATAAATTGAGCACGTTTTGGGCAATGCGATGAAGTAATCGTCCATAAAATCAACATCTTTTTCAAAAACCCTTGATTCTGAGACAGAGTTTCCAACCAGCAGTTTTGTCTCACTTTGCTCAAATCCAATGAGTCCGTGCCCTTTCGGGTGATACATCGCATTTTTGTAGGAATATTTTGTCACACATGGTTTATTGTTGATCGAGAAAACCGTGTCTGACGCCAAAGCTTTAAACGGTATCGCGACAGTTCTCAGGCCTTCATTAATCCACCTATAATTATACGTGTAAAATTCATCACCCGACGGAACGAGATACGCATATTTGAAACCTCTGGAGTTCCCGAGTCCGTCAGTGATACGCTCAACACAGAACTTCGACGAATGTGGATTCAACGACACTATTTTAGGAAATTCCGCATTATACGGGTTGCTTTTCACGCTGCCGAGAATGCTCGCATTTTCATGTCCAAGAAAATTCCCAACATGCACATACTGGTGAGAATGGTTGATATTTAGATAAAATCGCTTTATGTCGCTGAATCCGAAATCTCCATTGGCTGATTCACACATCTTAAAACCGATTTCCATATAATGGTTCCCTCCAGTATTTTTAAAGACACCCACATCAGTTTTTCCATCACCGTCAAAATCAGCAGTTCGTATCGTGACCGACGGCGCAGACATGTTTTTCAGCGAGCAATAGTATCGATCTTGAGGCGCAAGCATAAGTCCTCTTAACAAATTGTTGTTCAAACAGTTAACTGGCGTTCTCAGTCTCTGCCCGTCAGAAAAGGCTATTTTCCAATAAGTCCTGTCGTCGTATTTCAGAAAATCAGTGTATCCGTCGCCGTTAAAATCTCCAGGGAAAAGGAAGTCGTCGCTGTCAAAATTATCGTCAGTATACACCTCTCTAAGCTCATACGCGTTATTCTCATAAAACATTTTGGCGATGATGGCATTATCCGCCTTCAAAAATATGATTTCTGCCCGGCCGTCAGCGTCAATGTCTTCCACAACGATTCTCTCCGGATTTATCGAGCTCAGTTGTCCCCCGAGCGTGTGTGTATCAAATGAGCCATCAGCGTAATATACGGCGCACGGTGAGCTTTTGCTGTTGTTTGTGTGTTCATATTTCAACAGAAAGCCCACCTTGTCTTCCGCAAGAAAATCTCCAGGATATATGGTGAAAAAATCCGTGCTTTGATACTCTCCAAGGTACGAAAAATAGCCGTCATAATTCAAATATGCCACAATCTTTGACTTCCAATCATCATTGCTTGCATATTTGGCATAAAAAGCCACGACATCGTCAAGACCATCGCCGTTCAAATCAACTACATAAACCCATTCAAGCGTGTTATCAAAATAAAATGTATAATATTCATTATAAAACGAGCCATTCGCATCGTTCAGATAAACCGGCGCAATGACTTCATCAAGGTATGAATTGCCTGTTTTATACGGCACAGTAAGCGCATCCGACACTCCATCACCGTTAAAGTCACCGACAAAAATCATTTTATTAAAGATGTTTTTATCCTGCGAATATGACAAGAATTTATCCTGATAATGACTCTTCTTATTCCAGTTAATCTTTGTAGAATTCAGTTTTACGCCCTTGGCCGCCAGTCCCACTTTGGCAAGTCTGTAATACAAGAATTTGTAATCACCCGCATAGTTTCCAGGCTCAAGATAATCGAAAGAATATTCATACAAAACCGCACCAGTATTCATGTTTTTAACAAGGATTTTGCTAAGTATCTTCTTTTTTTGGACATTATTGCCAAAAATGAAATATGACTCAACATCTTCCCTGTCGGAATATTCAAAACTCAGCCTATACATCGATTGGATGCCTGCATTATCGTTTAAAGTGTAGTCAATATAATTTATATACGACTCTCCAAAGCTTTGATGTTCAACATAATTAAAAACAATACTGTTGCCATCAGGATCTGAAATCTTATTTACGAGCCATGTGAGCACAAAATCCGATGCAGTCTGGGGTTCGACCCTCGAATCCTGAGTATATCCGTATTCCCACACAGTGCCGTCTTTTTTATGAACTTTGAATTTCGCCGGACCGTTATAACCATCAGTATACGAAACGATTTTGCTCATTTCGTCAACCTCTGTCTTATAGACAGCGCCATTACCGCCATAATTGCCAGCGCACAGCATGAGTCGTTTACCATCCATGACGAACCTGTCATCAAGCAAATTCACAGCTGTTTTTTCTCCGTCATGATAATATGTCTTGCCTGTCCTGACTATCGAAGAAAGTCCCGACAAATCCCAGCACCATCCGAGCAAGCCATTTCCCGACTGGCTATCATAAACGACCGAAATCTCAGGCGTCATTTTGCCAAGTCCTTGTGGTATCTGCAAAGGCATCGAATATATTGCAGCACCGATATCACTTACATTCAAGTTTCCCGGCAACGCGCCTACCACTCCATCCTGATCCGACATTATCGGACCTCCAATCATGCCGTCGTCAGGCGGAAACACTCCATATCTGTCAATAGACAAAGTAACATCATTCTTTTTCTGTGGCTCATATCGGAAGCCGTTCAACAGTGTTATCGACGTTGAAGCCTCGTAGAGCATGCTTTGGTCTTTTGGAATCTCTGAATCGAGCACTATGTCGGTCTGCTGATACGTTTGCGAGTACATCTCCGCCATGACCAACGACAGCAAAATAAATAACCATTTCTTTTTCATAAACTTAAATTTTACCGTTTCAAAATTACTTTAGAAAAAACCTCTTCCCCTTTATATATTTTAAGAAGATACACTCCTGTGTTTAACGTCCCGATGTCAACAAATGTCTCTCCGACATACAAATCGGCTTTCACATGAAGCATGCCATTGACATCATATAATTCAAAATGCTGCGAGGTGTACTCAAAACCATCAGGCACGACAATAGTAAAACATCCTTCTGTAGGATTCGGATACACCACGATTTCTCCCACATCAACCAATTCCCGCACATCATCTTCATCGCCCCTGCCGTTGCAGTCATAGTCCACGATACGGCTTACCCTGTTGCCGTCAGAATCATAATCGAAAACCAGACAGTTTTGGGCATATGTTTCATTATACCAAGCGAAAGACATTAGGAGTGCAAGAAACATTAAAAAATATTTCGTCCTCATAACTAATATGTTTTAAATAAGTTACTTAGCGGTCGCTTTCAATTTATCAATAACATCTTGTTGAGCCTGCAACTGTCGCTGCAGTTCGATAGTATACAATGTCAGCTCCTCAATCTTTTTCAGGAGCACTCCTTCCATAATAGCAACATCATAGCCATTCTCTTGAATATCGCTATCAGATGGAAGATCCGGCAAATGTTTATTATCACGAATATACTTCTCCAGCTCACACAACGGCATCAAGTGATAATCATCAGAGAACACATAATCGTGCCATTCGCCGACCTCCTTAACGTAGACTTTACTGGTAAGAACTCCACCTTTCACGGCCAAGGAATAATCGTAATCACCGGTAAAAGTGTTATCGATATTTATTCCTACTTTTCCACTTATTTTAACGCTTGACGCATCAAAACTCAGCGCGTCATCGGCCGACGATATCTTCATACCGTCTTTCGACACAACAATTTTATGATTGTCATCATACAGCTGCAAGAAAGCCGTCTTTGAAGCCTTGTTTGATGTCTCAAGAATCATTCCGGCATCTTCATTGGAGTCCGACAACATATGAAGTTTCGCTAAAGGATTCGTCATATTTCCTATGCCAATCTTTCCAGTCGTGACTCCTCCGTTGGATGGTCCGACAAACAATGTAGGTTTGCGGCTGTTAAACCCGACCATCAATGTCCCCGAATAATTGTTAATCAGTGCTTTAGATTCAGTATTATCCGTTCCGGCACCGATAACTATTGCATTTGTAGCGTTCGCCCAAGCGAATTTACCCAGAGCCAACGAGGCTGCGCCAACGGTTTTGTTAGCTTGTCCGATAGCCATAGAATTGGCTCCCATTGTTATATTATTCATTCCCACAGTGGCGGAATAGTTACCTTTTGCCTGATTTTGTGATGTTCCCGATGGTCCGCACAAATCGCAGCCACCCTTTTCCTGCGCCATTATCACACTACTTACAAGTGATAAAGCGATAAATAAAAAATTACGTAGTTTCATAAATCTAAAATTTAAATCCTTTAATCAATTTTTAATAAAATTTCCTTTTTGTGTAGCATTACCATCTACACATACTTCATAAAAATACGCTCCGTCCTCAAGTGATGACACGTCAATCGTCAGCAAGCCTCCGCAGCATTCTAATCTACGCTCGAAACGTTTCCGCCCCATGCCATCAGCAATCGTCACCTGGTACCGCCTACAGCCGACATCGTATAGGACTATATTCAAGCGATCATTTGTCGGATTCGGGTATGCCTGCTGGTGTGGCGGAGCCTCCGGTGTCTCATTCAGAGTCCAAGGAATCACGAAATCTTCAGGCAAAAGCTTCCAAACATACACCATGTAACTGCCATAACTTTCCTTGCATTGTCCATAAACGAGGCATCCTCCGTCAAATGTCTTTTGGCAGTGCATTATTCTTATCTTGGTGTCATCAATTTTCAGTCTTTTCGTCCCTCTAAGATTCAACTTATTGTCTATCAAGCATATAACAGCATCCGACGGCATCTCATTATACCCACTTTCCCAATATGTTGCTATGTATATCTCATCGTTACTAACATAGGCCATGCTGCCGAACTGAGCCGTATAATCAGAGGTATCAGCTCTGTCATACACCAAAGTGTCAACGTAATGTCCTTCAGCATCGACTTCAAACACCGCCACATAATAAGAATTGTTCACAACACCATAATGATGCGTCATCGACGACATCAGAAAATGTCCGTTATCTTTCCAACAATCCGTGTAATTCCTGTTATCCTCAAGCCATGGCAACGGATAAGTGGCAACCTTGTCCAACTCGTTGTCAATATAACAAATGCTATGACAGTTGTTGACATAAAATCCTTTCCCTATCAGCATCATGTTATCGCTATTCGGAACCCTGATAATACCGGTAGGCCTCGCGCCATTCGCTCCATGTCCTTCCGTGAAATACTTGCTTTTCAGCACGTTACCGTTTGTATCACATTTCAACAAAGCGTACACACCATTCGTCACATTCGGATATTCCTGCTCGCTGACATCTGTCAAGACAATGACATTCCCTTCATTATCAAAATCCAAGTAAACATCGGTTGTCCACGTCTTATACGGTGCCACCAACGGATAATTATGTTCTTCAAGAATCTCAAGTCCTGGATTCATCACCGTTATCCACAACGTATCGTATTCGTGATCCGTCAACTTCCCTCCTTTGACTCCAACAACAAAAGCGTTTCCGTTCTCAAGACATATTGCACTGCAAAAATGCGACTTATATTCTTCAAAACCAATCTTCCTATAAATATATTCACCGTTTCCGGAAACATAAATCACATAAGCATCCGAATATCCCAAGCCGTTTTCATTGTCACACGCCCCGACGATATAATTACCGTCGCCATTACAATCTCCGCCAACGAGCGTCACGCCTTCTTCAACAGGATACGTCACCACCCATTGCTGCGATTGCATAACCAAGGCCTCCATGCATAACGCCAGCAACAAAAATCTCTTCATGACCACAATCTCAACTAATTCAACAAATCTCTCAACGGAGGCAGCTCCTGCGACGGAATAGCCACCTTATTGCCATATACCACATAGTTTTTGTGATGGCAACACGTCCCGTTTCCAATATAATCCAACAGTCCGACTATATCCACCTCAACAAATGCAGGATCTTTAGGCATATAAGCCTGATATCTCGGATCCGACGGCAAAATATGCAGCAACACCTCGAGCTCCCTTGTGTAATAATAGTTAAGCATCTCGTAATCCAAATACATCGGAGTGTTATCATTCAAATAATGGAAATACAAATACGGCTCCCCGTTTTCATCAAGATACTCATTTCCGTCAATGGCAATCCTGAACAATCCTACATTAAGACGCCTGAATCCAGCCTGTGGAACATGTTCAGCCCGATAATAATAGTTGATTGTATCCTCAATTATCTCAGCCGCGTCACAGAAAACCGACGGGTCGTCACAGCTACCGCCATATTCTCCGAAATACCAACAGTCACCGGGACCAAACGGACCTTGAACAGGATCTTTAACAGTATTGTCACTCTCATAACGTCCCGAGATGACACAAACATCAATCTCCACCCTATTTCCGACCGTTTCTCCTTTGTCGACAACCACAGCCATCAACGATTTGTCGGTACTGATTCCGTCACCGGCATAGGCCTGTCGCACCGCTTCTGTAATCTCATCATACAAATCCGCTACCACGCTGAGTGGAGCCTCATTGTTTCCATTTACATCAACGAAAAATTCCAACTCCTGCTTGACCGTCTCCAAATATTTCCTTTCCGAAAATGCATACTCCGCATTGAAAAGCGCCTCAACATTCCAAATGACGCTGTCAATCGGCATACATTGTCCGCTTCTCATAACATTTTCTTTATCAGCAATTTGGCGTTTAAACTTATTGATTTGCGATGCTATAGTTCTCGCATTATCAGTATAATCATGATATTCCTCACCTTGAGCAGGCTTATTATTAATAGGTGTGACAAGTTCTTTTTTACATGCCTCAAGATATAAGGCTGCCCCTAACGTCAGCGTTACAATTAGTGAAATCCCTAAAATTTTTCTACGTTTCATAAATATGACTTTTTAAATTAATAAAATAATGGATTACGCACAACAAAATCTTGAATTGTCATCGCCCACAGCTATTTGTGCCCAAACTGCAGACTTTAAAAAAGTGTTTTTATCATGATCCGTTTCATAACTTTTAGCGTTTGTGTTTTCGATGCAAAATTATAACACTTTTTTTCATTTGTCAAGAACTTTTTTCATAAAATTTTTTAACATTTCATTCATTTTCATGCAATTATAGTTAAAAAAAATTTACAATATTTTTGATTGATATTTCAAAAATATTTCGTAACTTTGCATTCCGATAATCAAATAAAATCTTTACAACAATGTCTATCTCCTTGAAAAACCGTAGCCTGATTTCCATCAGCGACTACACTCCGGAAGAAATATGCCATGTTTTGGACATCGCCGAGGACTTTGAAAAGAACCCTCACCAGAACTTGCTCAACGGACGCATCATCGCTTCGCTCTTCTTCGAACCTTCCACCCGTACACGTCTCAGCTTCGAGACAGCCATCCAGTTGCTCGGCGGTAACGTCATCGGCTTCAGCAGCACCGCCGGCACCAGCGTGCAGAAAGGCGAATCGCTCGCCGACACCATCACAATGGTGGCTTCATACGCCGACCTCATCGTGATGCGTAACCCTATCGAAGGCTCTGCCCGTTTCGCATCGGAAGTGTCGAAAGTGCCGGTCATCAACGCAGGCGACGGAGCAAATCAGCACCCTACCCAGTGCATGCTCGACCTCTATAGCATCCGCAAGACTCAGGGAACTCTCGAAAACCTTGAAATCACGCTCGTGGGCGACCTCAAATACGGCCGCACAGTGCACAGCCTCGTAGAAGCCATGTGCCACTTCAACGCCAAGTTCAACCTCGTCTCCCCTGTCGAGCTGAAACTGCCGAGTGTTGTAAAACAGCACATCAAAGACAAACATCTTGAGTATCATCAATATACAGAGCTCGAAGAAGCCATTCCGCATAGCGATATCATCTACATGACACGTATCCAACGCGAGCGCTTCCCGGATCCTGAGGAATACGAAAAAGTGAAGAATTCATACGTTTTGCGCAATGCAATGCTTGACGCTTCAAAGCCTAACTGCCGCGTGCTGCACCCACTTCCGCGTGTCAACGAAATCCATGTCGACGTCGACGCCAACCCGAAGGCTTACTACTTCCAACAGGCACAGAACGGCGTTTACGCCCGCGAGGCTCTGATTGCCACAATCCTCGGATTAAAATAATTTAAAATTTAAAATTCAAAATTCAAAATTAAGAGTTACAAAGTTTTAAATCTTTAAATTTTAAATCTTAAATCTTTAAATGAAAAAGTTATGGAAAAGAGAAAAGAATTAATCGTGTCTGCCATTGAGAATGGCACCGTTATCGACCATATCCCTGCCGACAAAGTGTTCCAGGTCGTGAAGATTTTGGGACTTGAAAAAGTCAGCAACCCTGTGTATTTCGGCACCAACGTGGAAAGCAAGAAATACGGAAAGAAAGGCTTCATAAAGGTCTCTAACAAATATTTCGCACCGGAAGACTACAACAAAATCGGTTTGGTGGCTCCGACAGCTTCAATCATCGAAATCAAAGATTACGAAGTGATTAAAAAACAAACAGTTACGCTTCCTGACAGCATCGAGCACATCGTAAAATGCTTCAACCCTAACTGCGTCACTAACAAAGAACACGATGTTCCGACCAAGTTCACGGTCATAAAAGACGCTGAAGGCAATATCAAACTGCATTGCCACTACTGCGAAAAGAACACGACGCAGGATAAGCTGGAGTTTATATAAAAAAAGGTCGGCGTTGCCGACCTTTTTTTATGCCTCCCCTGCTGACCCCATCGTAAACGGAGCCACAGTGTCGTTGATGTCCTTTATAGGACCGAAATTCTGTTCGTATTTCTGCAAATTTTCAGCCAACGCCCTGAATAACCTCTTGGCATGCTGAGGTGTCATGATGACTCTCGAACGCACCTTCGCCTTCTGCATAGCAGGAGCAATCTGAGCGAAATCAATAACAAACTCTGTCGGTGAATGGCTTATAATCGCCAAATTTGAATAAACACCGTCCGCAACAGTTTCCGGAATGTCGATGTTTAATTGTTTCTTGTTGTTGTTTTCCATAATTCTATTTATTTAAAAAGCCATTAGCTACTAGCCAATAGCCATTAGGTAATTATTACGGTAGAATAATGCTAATGGCTAATAGCTAACGGCTAATGGCTAATGACTAATTACGCCTCAACCGGTTCAGCAGTAACCACCTCAGGATACATATCTTCCTTCGAACCGACAATCAAATCGTCGTATTCGCGCAAACCTGTACCTGCAGGGATCTTGTGACCCACGATGACGTTCTCTTTCATACCCTCGAGATAGTCGGTCTTTGCGCTGATAGCAGCCTGTGTCAAGACCTTCGTTGTCTCCTGGAATGAAGCGGCCGAGATAAAGCTGTCGGTCTGCAAAGCGGCGCGTGTGATACCCTGAAGCACCTGGTGTGCTGTAGCAGGTTTCGCGTCACGTGCCTCGACGAGTTTCTTGTCGCGACGTTTCAATGATGAATTTTCGTCACGCAGTCTTCTTGCCGAGATAATCTGACCCACAAACAATGTATCTGAATCGCCCGGATCTGTAACAACGACCTTTCCGAAGATGTCGTCGTTGGTCTCCTGGAACGTAATCTTGCTAACGAGCTCGCCCTCAAGGTATCTTGTGTCACCCGGATCGTCGATTTCAACCTTACGCATCATCTGACGAACAATGACCTCAAAGTGCTTACCGTTGATGGTCACACCTTGTGAACGATACACCTCCTGAACGTTGTTCACGATGTATTCCTGAACCTTCATAGGACCTTCGATAGCCAAGATGTTGGCCGGTGTGATGGCACCTTCCGACAATGGCTGACCTGCCTTCACGTAGTCGTTTTCTGAAGCGAGAACTTCCTTCGTTGTCGGGATGAGATACTTCTTCACCTCACCTGTCTTCGACGTGACAACCAACACACGGTTACCACGCACGAGCTTCTTCTCAAACGAGACCTCACCGTCGATTTCAGAGATGATAGCCGGTTCTGAAGAGTTACGTGCCTCGAAGAGCTCTGTAACACGTGGAAGACCACCGGTGATATCGCCCAGACCTCCAGTAGCACGCGGCTTCTTGGTCAGGATGTCACCAGCCTTGATCTTGTCACCGTCCTCAACCATGACGTGTGCGCCGACAGGCAAGTCATATGACTTGATGACCTCGCCACTCTTGTCAACGATTGAAATTGACGGGTTCTTCGAGAACTTACGGCCTTCGATGATAACACGCTCGTTGTAACCTGTCTGCTCATCCGATTCATTACGGAATGTGACGTTCTCAACGATGTTGTCGAAACGTGCCTTACCGTCATGCTCAGAGATGATGAGTGAGTTATATTTATCCCATTCGCAGATGATATCGCCTTGGTTGACGTCGCTGCCAGCCGGGATGTACAACTTAGAACCGTAAGGGATGTTCTCTGTGACGAGAGCGATACCTGTATTGTGGTCCAAAATCTTCATCTCACTTGCACGGCTCACCACGACCTGGTACTTGTTGTTGTCCTTATCGACATAGTCAACAGCACGTAAGTCGTTGATAATCATCTTGCCGCTATAATCTGCCTTAATCATTGAGTCTTCCGATGTGCTCGATGCAGTACCACCTTGGTGGAAGGTACGCAATGTCAACTGTGTACCAGGCTCACCGATTGACTGTGCCGCGATAACGCCGACGGCCTCGCCTCTCTGAACGAGTTTACCTGATGAAAGGTTACGTCCGTAGCAGTTGGCGCAAACGCCCTTCTTCGACTCGCAAGTCAACACGGAACGGATTTCAATGGTCTGGTCTTTCAAAGGTGAATCGCAAATTCTCTTAGCGATGTCTTCAGTGATTTCAGCGCCACCGTTGCAGAGCAACTCGCCTGTCTGTGGATGGAAGATGTCGTGCAAAGCCACACGGCCGAGGATACGGTCGTACAACGACTCGACGATTTCCTTACCGCGTTTCAAAGCACCTATTGACAAACCTCTTAATGTGCCGCAGTCTTTCTCAGTGATGATAACATCGTGAGCGACGTCGACCAAACGACGGGTCAAGTAACCAGCGTCAGCGGTCTTCAAAGCGGTATCGGCCAAACCTTTACGGGCACCGTGGGTTGAGATGAAGTACTCCAACACTGACAAACCTTCCTTGAAGTTCGAAAGAATCGGGTTCTCGATAATCTCAGCGCCACCGGCTGCTGTTGATTTCTGCGGTTTTGCCATCAAACCTCTCATACCGCAAAGCTGACGAATCTGCTCCTTACTACCACGAGCTCCTGAATCCAACATCATGTAAACCGGGTTGAATCCCTGGTCGTCCTGAGGCAACAGCTTCATAACCTCGTCGGTCAGCTTGGTGACGTCGTGACCCCAAATATCGATAATC
>JAGCFU010000062.1 GCA_017649945.1 Bacteroidales bacterium
ATGGAATTCAGAATGTTAAAGGTTCGGAAAATGATCTGAGATTGGTGAGATTCGAAATGAAATAAAAACGTCAATCATCTATAAAACACCATGTAGAGACGCCATATTATGACGTCTCTACGTGTTTTGTATCCACTTTTTTAATTCCTCAACGCGTTTTTGATATTTCTCAAGCTGACTTTCGACGAAATCGTCGCTGTATTTGCGGTCGCAGAAGCCGTTGCCGCGGGCGATATAGTCATCGTCGTATAATGAACTTAAGACATCTTCATAGTTTTCAACATATTGTTGATTTTCAGCAAGAAGACGTTTCAAATCGTCCAAATCAGCTTCAAAAGAGTCGCCAGAAGAAAAAGTATAGCGTTTTTTCATTCAACTTTAAACTTCAAAACTATAAACTTATCAACTACTCTAAACTCTACACTCTCAACTCTCAACTATAATCTCCGGCGCTGCCTCAATTATTTTCTGCTTCAACTCCATCAGATCCCAGGCGTCTTTAACGTCGAAGTCGCCGATTTTGGTGCGGCGAAGACTTATTAGGCATGCTCCGTTGCCGAGTGCCTGTCCGAAGTCGTTGACCAGCGAGCGGATGTAGGTGCCTTTGGAGCATTTCACCATGAAATCGATCTTGGGGAAATTTGTTGTATCTATTTGAAAATCATCGATATGCACGAGACGTTCCTTCAGCTCGAGCTCCTCGTCGGAACGTGCATAGTCGAAGGCGCGCTTTCCTTGAATCTTTATTGCGGAGAACTTCGGCGGGCGCTGCATTATATCGCCTATGAACTTTTTACGCGCCTCGTCTAACGCCTCGGCGCTTATGTTATCCGTCGGAAAGAACTGGTTTGGCTCGCTTTCAAGGTCAAAAGTCGGGGTGGTCTGACCGAGCAGCATGGTGCCGGTGTAAACCTTCTCCTGCGCCTGGAAATTGTCGATTTGCTTGGTCATACGGCCAGTGCAGAGTATCAGCAAACCCGTCGCCAAGGGATCCAAGGTGCCGGCATGACCGACCTTGAGCTTCCGAATCTGATGGTATTTCTTGATGACAGCACGAATCAGATTGACAACGTCAAATGACGTCCAATCGAGGGGCTTATCAATCAGAAATACTTCACCTTCCTCAAATGTAAAGACGCACAGCCGTGCGTCTCTAACAACATCCATATTTGGATTTTCTGCCATTATGCAAAACAAATTGCCAAAACACCAACAATCACGCAATAGATTGCGAAATAGATGAGTTTGCCTTTCTTCACGATGTTGATCATCCATTTGCATGCCACGCATCCTGTGATGAATGCCGCCAGGAATCCGATGATGAGCGTAAACGGTAAGATGCCTGCCATTGCTGAATGCCAACCGACTTCAAGAACGTCTTTAAAATCCAATAAAGCTTCTCCTAAAATCGGCGGAATCACCATCAAAAACGAGAACTGGGCGAGTTTTTCTTTCTTGTTGCCAAGCAAAAGTCCGGTGGCGATGGTCGTTCCAGAACGCGACAAGCCCGGCATGGTGGCACAGGCCTGACCGATACCTATGATGAACGCATGAAGAGGCGATATCTCCTCACGCTGGCGTGGCTTGGCGAAATGCGCGAAAGTGAGCAACGTAGCTGTCACAAGCAGCATAATGCCGACAATCAAAAGACCTGAGCCGAAGATTTCCTCGACGGTGTCTTTGAAAAACACTCCAACGATGCCGACAGGGATCATTGAAATTAAGATATTGATCGCATATTTTGTGCCGCCGTTGAGGTTTTGATATGATTTCCACTGCTGTTTAGTGAACAGATCCTTGAAAATCCACACCACCTCGTTCCAAAGCACCACCAAAGTGGCGCAAACCGTCGCGACATGCAACACCACATTAAATGTGAGGTTTTCCTCGCCATTCATCCCGAAGATGTTAGACAATATGGTGAGATGTCCGCTGCTCGACACCGGCAGGAACTCCGTCAGACCCTGCAGAATTCCCAATAATAACGCTTGTAACCAATCCATGTGTTATTTCTTTTTCATTATTGCGTAAAACTGTATGCCAAATCCGATTAAAATCATAATCGGGGCCAAAGTCAATCTTCTAAAGCTGAACATTCCTTCGTTGAACACGTCAGGGTTGTCGGAGCCGCCGCCAATCATCAGAAGAAAACCTACCAACAAGAATGCCATGCCGATGAGCACCCACATGTAGTTGCTGCGGCCGAAAGGCATAGGTTTCTGATCTTTTTCAGGTGTTTTTACGTCGTTTTTTGTAGCCATAATATATTCATTTTCAATTTATTCGTAAAGTTCGTCGACATCGGCGCGCAGGTATTTCCGCATCGAGAAATAGGTCGATATCGTGGTGAGCAAGACGCCGATTATCACCATAATCAGGTAAATCTTGGCGAAACTCCCAAAATCGGTGATTTCCCTCAATTCAGGAATGTTTTTAAATGCCGCCCCTATAAACAATGTGATAAGCACAAGTGATAGCAAAGCGCCTATAACTCCTTGAATCACAAAGTATTTCATAAACGGCTTGATGATAAAACCCTCAGTCGCGCCCACCAGCTGCATGGAGCGCACCACAAAACGTTTCGAGTAGACCGAAAGTCTGACGGTGTGACTTATCAGCGTCACCGCCATGATGAGCAACGCCAAGCCGATGAGCAGTATCACAAACGCGATTTTGTGGACGTTGTCGTTGATTGAATTTATCAGCGATTTCTGGTAATACACCTCTTTCACGTTGCGGTACGTCATCACCCATTTCTCGATTTTCGCGATGCTGTCGTTGTTGGCGTATTCCGACTTTAACCTCACGTCGATGGATGGCAGAAGCGGGTTTTCGACGTCGCCAAGCCACTCCAAAATGTCCTCGCCAAGGTCTTCTGTCAAGCGACGTGTAGCCTTGGCTTGCGAGATATATTCGGTGGATTTTACAAACTTCTTACTATCCAGAATCTTTTGAAAATCAAGGATATCCTTCTCTAAAACGCCTTTTTTCATGACGATTTCAACACCCACATTTTCCTTGATATAATCGGAAATGCTGTTGGCGAAAAGCATAAGCGAAGCAAAGAGTCCGATGACAAACAAAACGAGCATGATACTCATCAAAGAGATGAGATATGAACCGCGTAGACGGCGTTTTGTTGTTGAATTTTCGCTTTTCATGACAGTATTAACTTGCAAAAATAAAAAAAATTATTGTAATTTTGCAAAAATTTTATCAACATGAAGAAGGTTTTCGTTATCATTTTTTCAACAGTACTGTTGTCGTTAAGTTTGAAAATAACTGCTCAGGTGGAATATGACAAGTATTTCACTGACAATCAGTTACGCATCGATTATTATTTGTTTGGCAATGCCGACACCGCCATGTACGCGGTCGACAAACTCGTGAAAGAGCCGAAATGGGGCGGTCCGCGTGTACAGCTCATCGACGATATGAACTACGGTAGCTACAAATTTGAAGTAACGCTGCCGAATTCCGACGAGGTGCTTTATTCGCATGGCTACTGTCTGCTTTTTGGCGAGTGGCAGACTTCCGACGAGGCCAAGAAAATAAGCAAAGGCTTCCATGAATCGGTGGTGATGCCGTTCCCGAAAGAGGCTGTAGATGTGATATTTTATGCCCGTAACGACCGTGGTGAGTTCGAGAAACAGATGAAGCTATCCGTTGACCCTGCTGACTATTTCATTGCACCGGCACCGAAGCTGCCGTACGCCATTTACAACGTTTACGGCGACTATCCCGTTGAAAACGCTGTCGACATAGTGCTTCTGCCCGACGGCTACACCGAGCAGGAGATGGGAAAATTTGTGCAGGACTGCCAGTTTTTCGTGAAGAGCCTCTTCGATTATGAGCCTTACAACCGCTATCAGGACCGTTTCAATGTGCGTGCCGTGATGGTGCCTTCGCAGGATTCCGACATCACCATGCCTGGCGACGGACTGTATCGTAACACCGCTCTCAGCTGCAGTTTTTGGACCTTCGACAGCGAGCGTTATTGCATGACGTACGACAACGAGACGATGAAAACTCTCGCCGGACAGGTGCCTTACGACCAGATTTACATCCTCGCAAACACCAAGAAATACGGCGGTGGAGGCATCTTCAACTCATATTGCGTGAGCACCACCGGCAACTCATTCTCATCGGAAGTCATCATTCATGAGTTCGGTCACGGATTCGCAGGTCTGGCCGACGAATATGCCTACGAAGGCTCGGATGAGTATGACACAAGCGTTGAGCCTTGGGAGCCAAACATCACCACTTTGGTGCATTTTGATACCAAATGGCAGGACATGCTAAGCCGCAGGACGCCTATCCCGACACCTGTCGAGAAGAAATATGAAAACTGTGTCGGATTGTACGAAGGTGCAGGCTACCAGCTACATGGCATCTACCGTCCGATGATCGACTGCCTCATGAATACCTTTAATGGCCACAAGTTCTGCCCAGTGTGCGAGAGGGCTATTGAGAGAATGATTAAACATTATACGGAATAAATGTAGAGGCGCACGGCTGTGCGCCTCTACATTATTTATTTCTTAATAAATTTCTTTGTAACGATATTTCCGTTTTGTGTGAAAATCCGCATCATGTAAACACCTGATTCTAAATCAGTTACACGGATTTCTTCCACATTCTTCCATATGCCTTTTTGGCTGTTTTCCAACATTTTTCCAACAAGGTCGTAGATTTCAACCGCAACGACATCACCTCTCATATATATAACATCGTCTACTGGGTTCGGATAGAATGAAACTATTTCTAAATTGTTTTCATTGACCGAAGTGTATTCACCAGTAACAGTTTCAGAAACCGCCTCACAACCATCATCATAAATTGAAATTATATAATATTCATAAACTTCATGCCATGAAACTTCTTCATCAACATAAAAATAATCACCTGGAATATTATATTCATCTTTGTCGACAGATGCAAGATACTCATTGTCACGATATATGTCAAAACGAATAAGTTCACCCGAAGATCCTTCTTGAGGAGCTTCCCAGCTTAAATACAGATACACACCTCCACCATCTGGATCTGTAACTGAAAAATTCTCAACAGAATTGCAATAAATCTGAGGCTCACCTGCCGGGTTAGCCAATTCTGCCAGACATCCGATATTCATTTGGCAATAGCGCTGCGACATCTCGAAGCTGGTGACACTTGGTCCTATAAGGTCGTTCGTAGAGTGGATATATGGACTTTCGTGGTCGACATCCTCAAAAGGATAAATTCCCATGTAACCGTGGTTATTAAACGAGGTATGGTCGCTGTCGCCGTAAGTCAAATTGACATGCTGGACTGGCATTTCAGGGAAATAAACGCTGCCCACATTCATGTAATAATCACCTATTGGAGCCACTGAATTAGGATAGATGCAGTCGATATGGATAGTGTCACCCCAGAGATATCCGTTCATGTCGTTGTTGAAATATCCCAAAATCTCCATGCCCTCCTGCTGGCAACGTGCAGCGTAGGCCTCGCTGCCATAGAGACCCATCTCTTCGCAACCGTAAGCACAGTAAATAATTGAATACTCAAAATCATACTGGGTCATGATTCTAGCACTTTCAAGCACCGAAGCGACACCTGTGGCGTTGTCGTCGGCACCAGGACAAGTACCACCTCCATACATAGCCTCGTATGAGAATGAGTCGAAATGGCTGCCGCAAACGACATAAACATCAGGATAAAGCGTACCGCGCTGAATACCGATGACATTAGGCGCAGCCTGACCACTTCCTGTCCATGTGCTGGCATAGAAAGGCTGCTGCTCGACTTCAAGTCCGAGAGCCGCCATACGCCCGGCAATCCAGTCAGAAGCGTCAAACGCGTTTTGTGAATCCCACATACGGTTCTGATAATCCTGCAGATGCTGCACCGTAGCCTCCAACGAATCCATGCTCACCTGGTTCATCATCTCACGAATGACTGGGTTTTCCTCTGTAACAACAGGGAAATCACGATGCGCCATGGCCATCTTCGCCTCTTTGTTGAAAACAGCAATCATGCCGTCGTTTTTAAATGGCTTTACAAAATTATTGACAATCAATATGTTATTGTTTTTAAACAAAACATTTGCGTTGTCAATATCGGCAATGTAATTATCTTGATTAGCTTTATTGCAATAAACGATGTAATAAGCATCAGTGTTTTCAAAAGCCTGATTGTCAAGCACTTGCATAGTTTTATCAACGACTTTTGCTGTCGCCAAAACGAAATTGTCGTTGAAATAATGAATCTTAAGATTAGAATCATTAAACAGATTCTCTGTCTGCTGTTGATTGTCAGTGTTTATCATCACAAAGCTTTGAGCAAAAACGCCTAAAGTCAGCAGCATAATTGCAATTAAAGTAAATGTTTTTTTCATAGTATTTATTTTTAAGTGTTTTACATTATTATCGTCATTCCGAGCTTGTCGAGACCTGAGCCTGCGAAAGCATTCACTTCAGGTGAATAAATCACCGCCATTTGAATGTTTCGAAACAATTGTTTGGAGGTGATTTCTCCATTACACTCCATTTCATTCCGTTCCAGTCGAAATGACGGTTGTCCATAATTCGGAAAAAGATTTTTCAGCGAATGTAGGTATTTCCCTATGCACACCCCAAGTTTTCTTCAGCAGCTGCTTCAACTCAAGCCTGTTCAGGAAATCCTTGGTCTTATCCATGTCTTTGCGTGTCGCTAAGCGTTTCATCAGGAAACTGAAAAGCCGCCGCTCGGCAATTAAAGAGCTGTCTTCTTTAGCGATCTCTATCCTGTTTCGCAACACCAAATCGCTGATTTTTATCTTCATCGGGCAATATTGCTCACACTGATGGCACGACATGCATACTGTAGCCAAATGTGACGAGTTTTCGTAACCTTCTGAAATTGACTGTATTACACCGACAGGACCAGGAAAAGCGTTGTCGAAGACATGTCCGCCGATGGTGTTGAATACCGGACAAACGGTATGGCACGCCCCACATTCGATGCAGGTCATAATATTACGTTGAGCCTCGCGTGACATCAGGTTTGAACGGTTGTTGTCGACCAAAACCATATAAAGTTTTTGTGGTTTCAATATAGTATACAGCGATTTCGCCTTGATTTTCGACACTTCGTAAAGTGACGACAGCGGCAACAGAACGTTTATATCGTCAAGCGACGGAATCAGTTTGTCGATACCGACCAAAACGATGTGAATATTAGTGTTTGCTATGGCTTTCAACACATTGCCTTCGTCTTCCGAAATAATGATGTCGCCAGTGTCAGCCGCAATAAAATCGGCTCCAATGATGGCGGTATCGGCTTTAAAGTATTTGTCGTTCAACACTTTACGTGTCACAGTCATCAGCTGCTTGGCGTTGAGGTCTTCCTTTACCTTGAAATTATTGGTGAAAATTTCCGAGATTTCCTGTCTCGACTTATGTGCCGCTGAATGTTTCGGATCTGAAGGCCTTTCATAAAACTGATAGCAGATGAAGTCGCCTGTGTCGGTCTCAGTGATGTTCACTTTCTTCATCTCGAGATACGGCATCAGACCTATTTCTTCAGCCACCAGACTCTTTGTTTTTACAACATTTTTAGATTTTTCGTCATTTAAAATATTGTAAATCATTTGTTTGGCATCTTCAACATCGCAAGCCCAGCGCACTTTTCCGCCGTTTTTGATGACGTTGGTCTCGAAGTCGACCAGCAGCTTGTCGTAATACTTGAAAGCTTTGTTTCTGATATTGAAAGCCCTTGATTTCTCGAGCTCAATATTGGCATAATGTTTGGTACAATCCTCAGCCAGACGGGTGAATAAATCGTAGCGAGACATCATCCTTTTGCGATGCTCGTTGTCGAAAGCCACCTGCTTCACGTTCTGATTGAATATCGTACCTTTTTCAGTCACTACAAATCTATTTTTTTAATCCTGTTAAGATGTCTACCACCTTCAAAATCAGTCGTCAGATATGCTTTCACAATATCCCAAGCCATCTCGTTGCTGATAAAACGTCCTGGCAGTGCCAAGATATTAGCATCGTTATGTTGGCGGGCAAGCTTTGCAATTTCTACATTCCAGCAAAGGGCAGCGCGCACATGCGGATGATGATTGGCTGTCATCTGGGCACCGTTGCCACTTCCGCAAAGTATAATTCCGAGCGGATATTTTCCATCTTGAATATCTTGAGCCAGAGGATGTATCATATCCGGATAATCGACACTTTCCGCCGAATAGCAGCCGTAATCCTTCACTTCATAACCGCTATCTTTCAGTCTTTCAATAAGATACTGTTTCATGGCAAATCCACCATGGTCAGATGCTATAGGAATTATTTGATTCATCTCACAAATGTTGAAAAATTTTTTACAAAAGTAAACAAAAAATTTTTTCAAAAAACACTTTTTCTTTAATTTTTAATGAGTTATAAAATTTATATTTTTTTGTCAAAAATCGTATAGTTTTGAGTATCATAATTTTATATTTTATCAACATATTTTTGGTTAAAAACGTTGATAAAAATTTGATAAAAAATGATAAAATTTTCAGGCTGTTAATAAGTCGGTTTTTGGAAAAGTTTTCACTATTTATTTCGTTGGATTTAACAGTAAAATCAACAGTTTTAAACAACTTATCTTTTTGATTTTTATTGACTTAAAGAGTTATCAACAGAGGCTTTATTATCTGATTTTTTATTAATTTTTCTTTCATTAATATTAATTGAAAAAAACAGTACCTTTGCAAAAAATAATGAAGTCATGAAAAAAATATACCTGACATTAATATTTATAATTCCGACGATTTTTAGCTTTGCGCAGATACCACATCTTTATAACCACACTTTTCCTCAGATTGACTCCCAAAATCCGAAGGTTAATGAGATGTTAGAGCAGGTTGACGTTGCAAATATACAAAATTATGTTGAAGATCTGACCTCTTTTATTAATAGACGTTGCGATGGAAGTCATATCTGGGATGTGAAAGACTGGCTTGTTGAAAAATACACTTATTTTAGTTTAAATAATATACAACTTTTTGATTTTCAAGTGATTTCATATTGGGATACCATTCCAAAACCTTTTACTACAGCTCCTAATGTTTTGGCGATTCAGATAGGAAAAAACAAGCCTGAAGAGTATATAATTTGCGGTGCGCATTACGATTCGTGGGTCAACGCCGAAGAACCTTATGATGTGGACACGCTTCGTTCGCCAGGTGCCGACGACAATGCTTCAGGTGTGTCTGGAATACTCGAAACTGCAAGAATATTAAGCAATTACGATTTTGAAAGAACTATAATTTACGCTAATTGGAATGCTGAGGAAATGGGTCTCTGCGGCAGCAATGAGTATGCAAAACAATGTCAGAGAGACAGTTTGGATATTGTGGCGTATTTTAATCTGGATATGACTGGTTATGTCAATCCAGGTGATTTTGTTCACATACATCTTTTGTATACGCCATGCGATTCGTTGCTTGGAAATTTTGTAAAACAGGTAAGCCACACTTATTTGCCTGAAATCAATATATGTCAGGCTTGGCTGATGCATGGCGACACCGACTATTCGTCGTTTAACCGACATGGTTATCAGGCAATCTCACCGAGTGAGGATGTGAATTATCTGTCGCCTTATATTCATACGGTCGATGATATTATTGGCTTGAGCGTTAACAGTTGGGAGCAGGCTGAGGTGTTTACAAAGCTCAATCTGGCTTCGGTTGCCATTGCGGCAGGACCTATTTTCGAGTCGGTTGATGAAATTGATGATAAAGATGTTTTAGTTGATAGTTATGAGGTTTTTGACATCTTCGGAAGGCCTGTTTTAAGTGAAAAAAACGTATGGAAAAATATGGAAGAAATCCCCGTAACTGATTTACAGACAGGGATTTACATCATGCTATTTTTTATGCAAGATGGGAATGTCGTTACAAAGAAATTCTTAAAGAGATAGTCATTTCGACTGGAACATAATGTAATGAAGCGAAATGGAGAAATCTCATACAATTGGTGGAGATTTCTCGACTCCACTTCGTTACGCTCGAAATGACGGGGAGTGATTAGAAGATACTATAGCCGTATTTCAGTGTGAAGGCGAATCCTGTTGTGTTGGAATCGTCGTATTTTACAGTTTTGTTGTGATAGATTGTTGGAGGATCGTTGTTAATATGTGCGTTAGGATATGAGTAATAATGTTCATGGAGCGTTGTTTCCAAGTTGGCGTTGAATAAATCAAAGGCGAAACCGAAGCTGTGGCGTTTGATTTCAAATCCGAATCCCACTGAGAAGTAATAGCCTTTAATTCTCATCGCGCTTTTTTCTATCGTCACGAAATCGAAATAGTTTTCGGTCATGTTGTAATAGTAGCCGTTGTAGTAATAGTTGGTATAGTCCAAAAGCCAATTTGGAATGTAGTACTTGTTTATGTCGAGGTTTTCCGCGCTTATTCCAAAGTTATAACCTACTTTAAAGTCAAAGAAGCAGCTGAAGCCCCTGTTGCCGAGATAGATTCTTGGGTTGATGTATACCGGTAATGACATGGCGCCATTATAACCGTTAATACCGACACCTGCACCAAGGAAGAAAATGGGGTTAAACATATAACCGTAGTTTGCCGACAGGTTGTAGGCGGCACCGTATGAGCCTTCGTGTTTAAGAAAAACGTCATGGTTAAAATACCCCAGTCCGTATGTTGACAATGTATTTATTGTACAGACGTTTTCGAATGTGCCGACGATGTAGTATCCGGCGTTGACTTCAGGACGAAGCACCCAGCCTTTTTCGCGTGCAGACTGTGCCGATGCTGTTAATGCGACGAGCATCAAGGCAATAATGATAGTAAATTTCTTCATAGAAGTAGATTTTCTGCAAATATACTACTTTTTTAAAAGAAATTTAATCACGCATGATTTTTTTCCATTTGATATAACCGAAGATGGCGATTATCACGTAAAGTGCGTAAAGGCTTGCTTTGAAAGGTATTTCCTTATAGAAATAGAGTGCGCAAGTGACCACGTCGACGGCGATCCAGATGAACCATTGTTCGAGATATTTGTGAGCCAATGCCCATATTCCGATGATGCTCAAAGCTGTGGTGAAGCTGTCGGCTATAGGCACGGTGCTATTTGTGAAGTTAGTGAGTATCAAGTAGATGACAAACCACACCAATGCGATGATTCCGAGCCAAGGCAGTATCAGTTTTTTTGGAAAATGGCGGATAGGTAGTTCTTTTTTCTCGGAGGAGCCGTGAACCCATTTCCAGTAGCCGTAGACTGTCATTGCGAGGTAATAGAACTCCATTCCGCAGTCGGCGTAGAGGCCTTTTTGGTAATAAAGCACTATGCCGAGTGCCTGCATCATAAATCCGACGAGCCACATCCAAACGCTGGCCCGATATTCAAAAAGAATATAAGCAAGTCCGAGGACTGTGGTTACGATATCGAGCCAGTGTTTGGCGATGAATTCCATTTTTTTAGAATTTAAGAGTTAAGTTTCCCATGACTGTGAAGCCTGCCATCGGCATGAAACCGATTTGGTAGTAACGGTTGTCGTTGGTATGGCCTACGCTTTCGTATATAGCCGAGTATACCCAGCCGCTGGCTGCATAGCGTTTGTTGAAGATATTGCTGAAATTCAGACGGAAGATGGCTTCTTTCACGAATCTCTTAGGCTTGTAGGTATATCCGAGAGTGATGTTCGACACTGAGTAAGCTGGCAGCGAACGGTCTTTGTTTTCGGTGTTGTCGAGGTACATTCTCGAGACGAAGTTGGTGTGCCAGATTGCCTCAATTCCTTTGTGGTGGAAAACGATGAAACCGTTAAGAATTGTTGATGGAGAGAATGCCAAGGTCGAGTTATTGTAATGAATAGTACGATAACCGTCAAGATCACCATCAATATGGTAATTATCAATAGCATATTGCACCAAATCAGGATCCAAATCACCATTTTCATCCAAATAATACTTATAATTATCATCCCAATCCTCTATAACTTCGTCGAAATCTTTGATTTTGTTCAAACTAAATGCCGCGTTTGCCTCGATTGACAGCCAACGTGTGGCGTTGACACCTGCTTCAAGTTCGATACCCATACGGTATGATTTCTTGATGTTGGTGGTGAGGGCTTCGCCTATATCGCTGACTTCGCCTGTCTGCACAAACTGGTTGTTGTAGTCCATATAATAGAGGTTGGCGCCGGCCTGCCAGATGTTGGTTCCGTAGTTATAACCCAATTCATAATCGATGAGTTGTTCCGGTTTAGGGAAAGGATAAGAGCCGTTGTCGGTGAAGTTGTTACGTTCCGGCTCACGGTTGCTCATGGCCACTGAGGCGTAGGCGTGATGGGCGTTGAGGTCGAAAGCTATACCGCCTTTTGGGTTGAAGAAGTTATAGTTTTCGTTGACGTCGAGTACCTGGTTGACGAAGTTACCGTTTTCGTCTTGTATAAACTTATCGTTAACACCATTGGTTTTATAGTCGACATGGCGATATTGAGCATCGCCGAACACGTTCCAGTTCTCGCCTAATTTGTAGGTAGCTCTGAGGAACACGTTGCCGTCGAGTTTTCTTGCATCGGAGTCGTAGTACTGATACTGGCCGTTTGCGAGATATTTGTTGGCTATCTCTTGGTCGGCGATATATGTCACATAGCCGAAGTGGTTACCGTCGAAATGCTGCATTGAGAGGCCGCTGATGAGTTCGAGACGTTCGTTTTTATAACGTGTATACCACACGAATCCGTATGTGTTTTGTTTCAGGCCTTTTTTACGCACCACGTCAGATTTCTTCGATTTACCGTCGGTTTTGAACTCGTTGATACCGAATTTGTCGGCTAATTTGTTGTTTGGACGGAATTCGTCGTAGAATCCGTAGCCGTAGGTATAATACAACGATGCCGCTGTTGCCCAGTTGTCGTTGATTTCCCAAGCTGTGGAGAGGATGTTGTGGTCTTGCCAGAAGTTGTCGGTGGTCTTATCCCAGTAGCTTCCGTCGTTGAGTTTATAGCGTTCGGTCTTGTAGTTGCCGTTTTCGTCTTTCACGAAAAGTCCGTTCTCGTCGGTGACGAGTCGTTCGTATAGGTTGTTAAACTGTCCGAGGCCGGCGTTCCACATATCTCCGTAGGTGTGGATGCCTGTTTTTGTTGAATAGGACCATGTGCCGTCGTCGTAGCAGCCGTCCATAAGTGAATAGTCGTTGTTACCTGCGACTACGCCGTTCCAGGCTTGTCCGGTGTTCTCGAAGTTACCGATGTTTTTGTATCGGATGATGAATTTGTTGCTGTTGTACGAGATGCCGCCGTAGTAGCTTCCGCTGCGTCCGCTGGTGCCGTGGATGAAGCCGTCGGTGTTGGTTTCGTTGTAGGCTCCGTCGATGACTATATGGTTCCATAGCAGTCCGGTGGAGGCTTTGGCACCGAAGTTGAGGGTGTTGAATGAGCCGTATGAGCCTGTTATCTCGGCGCTTGGTTTGAACGACGGCATGCCGGTGAGGAGCACGATGGAGCCTCCGAAGGCGCCGTCGCCGTTTGTTGACGAGCCCACGCCACGGCGTATCTGGACGTCGCTGAGCAGGGCGCCATATCCGTTCATGTTGGCCCAGAACACACACTGGTCTTCCGGGGAGTTGAGCGGCACGCCGTCGAGTGTGACGTTGATACGTGAGTCGCCGGCGCCACGGATACGCATGTAGCTTGTGCCGGTGCCGACACCGTTCTCGCTCCACGAGATGATGCCGGGTGTCTTAGCGAACAGGAAAGGCAGCTCCTTGCCTGTGTTGGAGAAGTCGCTGAGCACGGTTTTGTTAAGTTCTGTCATGGCGAATGGAGCGTTTTTCTTAACTCTCACGCCGCTCACCACCACTTCCTGGAGCATTTCATAGCTGGTGGTGTCGAACACGATGTTTTCATTCTGCGCTTTCACATTTGCTGCAAAAAGGAAAGCAGCGATACAAATAAAAATTCTTTTCATTTTTTGAATTTTAATTTTTACTTTTAACATCTAAATACCCGAAAAAAACGAAAAATTTTAGGAAGATTAATTTAGTGTTTTTCGAGTTTTTCGATGTTATTTTATTTGTTAATAAATGTGAAGGGGAATAATAGGTAATATCCATCCCTACGCCGGCATTACCCGGATCAGGTTATAGGGTATCATCTCAGCCCTCTAAGGAGCACCCCTTGAATTTCGGCTGCAAAAGTAGTAAAAATTAACATTGAAAAACACGAAAGACACGAAAATATTTTTCATAGATTGTTTTTAGCACGAGTTTCACGAATTGACACGAACTGTTATTACATCGAAAAATTAGTAAGATTAGTGCGATTTGTGTTCTTGTATGTAATCTGAGTAAAATTTGAAGAAATCGTAGTCGAGCAAGTAGCTTATTTTTAGAAGGAGGTCGGTGTAAATCCAGGGGCGGTTAAGGATTTTGTAGACGTTTTGGCGCGAGAAATTGAGTTTGTTGGCAAGCCAGGTGATGCTGCGGCCCTGGTTGCGGAGCTCGGTTTTAATAAGTTGTCCTATGTGCGGTTCTTTTGCCATGCGGTTGCTTTGGTGAGCTTCGGCTTGGGCAAACAAAAAGGGCGGAACCTTTGTGTTTACTTGAAACTGAAGGCTCGCCAAAGCCCGTAAAAGCAAATAAACAACAAAATGCTCACGCCCGAAACGTGAACTATTGCTACTTATTCATCTTTTACTTTAAATTTGGCGATTCTCAGTTTTTTGAATAAGAGCTAAAGCTCGAATATTTATTTAAATAATTTTTACATAATGCTCCTAAAACAATTACAAAATTACGAATATTTTTTCAATTGGAGTGTTTCATTTTCTTTTTTTCGATTCTTTTTATCACAATTCTGCTGATTTCATACAAAAGATAGAGCGGAATTGTCACCAAAATTAAGGTCATTACATCAGGTGGGGTTATGATGGCGGCAACAATCATAATGACCAAAAATGCATATTTGCGATAGCGTTTCATCATTTCGGAGGAAACGACACCAAGCTTACCAAGGAAAAATGCTATTACGGGAAGTTGGAAAACCAATCCCATAACCAAAGTGAGGGTTGTGAAAGTGCTGGTGTAAGATTTCAAAGTGATGTTGCTTTCAACCACATCAGAAACGCTGTAAGTACCTAAAAATCTGAAAGATATGGGAAAAAGAATGAAATACGACATCAGCACACCAACAACAAAAAGCAAATAAATTGTTATCGCAACTCTAACGGAATATTTTTTCTCGTTTTCATATAAAGCCGGTGTTATG
>JAGCFU010000063.1 GCA_017649945.1 Bacteroidales bacterium
ATGGCAGGCTTATATATCCATATCCCGTTTTGCAAGTCGAAGTGCGCTTACTGCAACTTCTTTTCGGTCGTTTCCGAGAAGCAACGCGCTGATTTTATTGAGGCTTTGAAAATAGAGGCGGTGTTGCGAAAAGATTATTTATGCGGAGAAGAAGTGAAAACCGTGTACTTTGGCGGCGGCACGCCGAGTGTTCTAGAACCTCAAGAAATTTTAGAATTTCTAAAATTTCTTGAGGCATATTACAAAATCGCTGCCGCCTCGGAAATCACTCTTGAAGCGAATCCTGACACCGTTTCAAAAGAGTCGCTTTTGGAATATAATAAATTGGGTGTCAATCGTTTAAGCATCGGAATCCAAAGCTTTTTTGATGACGATTTGCAATATTTAAGCAGAAAACACGACTCGCAACATGCTTTGCAAGTGCTGGATTGGGCAAAAAATGCTGGTTTTCAAGAGATTACGCTTGATTTGATTTACGGCATACCAACTCTGACAGATGAGAAGTGGATTAAGAATCTTGAAATTTTCTTTTCGACTGGTTTTAACCATCTTTCCGCTTATGCCTTGACTGTTGAGGAGAAGACCGCACTTGGACAGCGTATTAATAAAGGTATTGCGGCTCCTGTCGATGAGGATGCCATGCTTCGACAATATAATATTTTGGTCGAAATGACTGCCAATCAAGGATTTGAACATTATGAGATAAGCAATTTCGCGCGTCCAGGACATTATTCAAAACACAATACTCTTTACTGGAGAGGTGAAAAATATCTCGGTCTCGGTCCGTCGGCGCATTCTTTCGATGGCGTCTCACGACAATGGAATGTGGCAAGCGTGAAAGATTATTGTGATACCCATTCCTTTGAAAAAGAGGAACTTACGCTTGATGACCGCTACAACGAATATATCATGACCTCGTTACGCACCATGTGGGGTGTCGACGTTGAATATATCCGTACTAATTTTGGTGAAAAATACGCTGAACGGTTCAAAAAAGACATTCAAAAACACATTTTTAGCAAGAAAATGTTCCAACAAGACGGCAGATTTATCCTAACAAACGAAGGTATGCTTTTTGCCGATGGAATAGCAGTGGAACTTTTTGCATAAAAATGCAAGAAATCTTAATAAAATTTAAGAAAAAAGTTTGCACATCATTCAAAATTTTTGTATAATTTTGCAGAGTGAAAAAATAAAAATTATGCAAATAGCGACAACAAACGGTGTTAATATGACAAGAACGGTAAAAGAGATGCAAAATACGCAAGCTAAGGCACAATTACCGAAAAATTGTGTGCCGTTTGGGTTATTTAAAAAAGAATTTTTTAAAAGATTAAAGAAAAGATATGAAAAAATACCGGTTGATCATTCATGAAAGGGTGTTCGACCAGATATCAGAGATCCAAAATTTTATTGCAAGCCTTAATACTTATGAAGCAGCCGAAAACTATTCAAAAAGATTATTCAAAGAGATAGAATCGATAAGATATCTTGCAGATGCTATGCAATTCTCCCGATGGAAGGTCGCGAAACAATATCATCCTAAAGCCAAAAGATTAATTACTAAAAACCTAAAATGGAATATAATTTTTCACACTGATGGTGATTATGTCGTTATTGATAGTATATTACCTTCATCAACGATGATATGATGTTTTTTTGTATTTTTGTAACCGAAAATTTGAATCATGCAGACGCAGAAAATTGAAAACGCGAAGTTGGAGATGGTCGACAAGTTCGTCCGCGACACCAACATGAATATCTTCCTGACCGGAAAAGCCGGCACAGGCAAGACTACGTTTCTGCGTAACCTCGCGAAAGACACCTACAAACGCCTCGTAATATTAGCTCCTACCGGAGTCGCCGCAATCAACGCAGGAGGCCAGACGATACATTCGTTTTTCCAACTTGATTTCGGACCACAAATTCCCGACGACGGTAGAGACGCGGCACGCCACATCCAGCCATTGCAATATCAGAAATTTTCGGCGATGAAGCTGAAAATCATCCGTTCGTTGGATTTGTTGGTGATAGATGAGATTTCGATGGTGCGCGCCGATCTTCTCGATGCCGTTGATGCAGTGCTGAGACGCGTGAGGCGTAACGACAAGCCTTTTGGAGGACTGCAGGTGCTTATGATTGGCGACATCCATCAGCTTGCGCCGGTGGCAAAGGCAGAGGAATGGTCGCTGCTGCAGGATTATTATAAATCGGTGTATTTCTTTGATAGTCATGTACTTACAAAGGCTCCGTACTGCTGCATCGAACTCGATCATATCTATCGGCAGGAAGACAGGGTTTTCATCGACATATTGAATAAGGTGCGCAATAACAGCCTCGATGTAGAGAGTTTGCGCATTTTGAACAGTCACTATCATCCTGATTTTGAGCCTGGTGACAACGACGGCTACATCACCTTGATGACACATAACAAACAGGTCGACGAGATTAACGAAAGCAAACTCAATGCGTTGAAAACCAGAAGGTTGACTTTCGATGCGGTGATTACAGGAACGTTTCCTGAGATGTCGTATCCGACCAAATCGGAACTGGAATTGAAGGTGGGAGCACAGGTGATGTTCGTGAAAAACGATCCGTCGCCAGAAAAAATGTATTTCAACGGCAGAATCGGGCAAATCGTGGCATACGACGAGGATGAGGGCTTGCAGGTGAAGTGCGACGACGACATTATCAGCGTGACACCGGTGACGTGGAGGAATTTTGAGTACAGCATCAACGAGGAGACCAAGGAAATAGAGGAAAAAGAAGTCGGAAGTTTTACGCAGATTCCACTGAAGTTAGCATGGGCGATAACAATTCACAAGAGCCAAGGCTTGACGTTCGACAAGGTGATTCTGGACGCGAGTTTGGCTTTCGCACACGGTCAGGTTTACGTGGCGTTGAGTCGCTGCACTTCGTTGGAAGGTCTCGTTTTGAAGACCAGACTTTCTCAAAACGGCTTATTTAACGATTTGACTATCAATCAGTTTGTGCGAGAACTGCCGATGAGAGAGCCAACTGAAGAGCAGTACGAATACAACAAGAAATATTACGAATCGCAAATGTTGTTTGAATTGTTCGATTTTATCGATATTGAGAGCGATTTGAACGGCATCAACAAGGTGATTTTCGCGCACAAACGCAGTTTCGAGCCAGAGTTGAAGGAGATGATATCTTCTAAAGGCCAGAAGTTTTACGAGGAAGTGGTTGCCGTTTCTGAAAAATTCAAGCGTCAGTTAGGTGGAATATTGAAAGATAACTTTCAGATAGACAACAACTTACAGCTTCAGGAACGCATTAAAAAAGGACGTTCTTATTTTCTTGATAAACTGACGGAACTTGATGCGATTGCAGAGATTAAGTTGGAGACTGATAATAAAGAAGTTAAGACAGCTTTCAAAGGTGCGCTGGATCTTTTTAAAGAAGATTTGTTTGTCAAAAAAGCGTGCCTCGAGGCTTGTTTGAGTGGCTTTGAAGTCAAGAGATATCTTGCGGTGAAAAACAAGAAAATCGTTGAGGCAGAAGACATTGGGAAGAAAAAAGAGAAGAAGCCGAAAGAAAAACGTGAAAAAGGTTCCTCCGTCAAGCGCACGAAAGAACTGATTGATGAAGGTCTTACGATAGACGAGATAGCAGAAAGGAGAGGGATGACACGGACCACTATCGAACAGCATGTGGCAGAGCTGGTGCTGAATGGTGAAGCCGACGCCAAGGACTTCATGAGCAAGGAACATTACGACAACATCGTGGAGTATTTTGAGGATACACAGGATGCGTCGTTGGGAAGAGCTCGTGACGTGCTCGGTGAGGAATATTCATGGGGAGAATTACGGATTGTATTAAATGAAATCAAAAAAAATAATAGCATATGAAAAAATTAGTAATCTTATCCGGAGCGGGCATCAGTGCCGAAAGTGGTATCAGTACGTTTAGAGACGCAGGTGGATTATGGGATAAATACCCGGTGATGCAGGTGGCGTCAATCGAGGGCTATGAGGCTGATCCTGAATTGGTTATCAATTTCTACAACGAACGTCGCAAACAGCTTCTTGACGTGAAGCCGAATCAGGGACATATCCTTTGTGCCGAGTTGGAGAAGTATTTTGACGTTACAGTTGTGACGCAAAACGTTGATAATCTGCACGAAAGAGCCGGCAGCCATCATATCATACATCTTCATGGCGAGCTGACGAAGGTGTGCTCAAGTTATAACCCGAATGATGAGCGTTATATCCGTGAGTTGAAACCTGAGGAGTTTGAGGTGAAAATGGGTGACAAAGCCGGTGACGGCAGTCAACTTAGGCCGTTTATTGTGTGGTTTGGCGAGGCGGTTCCGGAAATTGAGACAGCAGTACGATACGTTGAAAAAGCCGACATTTTCGTTATCATCGGGACCTCAATGAATGTGTATCCGGCTGCAAGCCTTCTGTATTACGTTCCAGACAACGCCAAAGTCTATCTCATTGACCCTAAAGATGTTAACATTAACACAAACCGTCCGATAACGCATATTAAAAAAGGTGCCTCGGAAGGAATGAAAGAACTTCTAGAGCTATTAGCTAATAGCCATTAGCCATTAGCAATGATCTTCTCTAAACCTAATGGCTAATGGCTAAAACCTAATGGCTATTTGTTGTTAAATTGATTCATTGTCAGATCAGGACCAATCGCCACGAAGCTCTTAACAAATTCGACGGCGACATCGATGCGAGGCTGGATTTCGTCGATTTCCGATTGTTTCCATTCGCCGATGACGAAGTCGATTTGTTTCCCTTTGGCAAAGTCGTTGCCGATGCCGAAGCGCAGGCGGCAGAAGTCGCTGCTTCCAAGTGACTCTATGATGTTTTTCAAGCCGTTATGACCGCCGTCGCTGCCTTTTTTGCGCATTCTTAAAGTTCCGACAGGCAAAGCGAGGTCGTCGCAGACAACCAAAATGTTCTCCATCGGGATTTTTTCCTGTGTCGCCCAGTATTTCACGGCTTTTCCGGAGAGGTTCATGTATGTCGTGGGTTTTATCACAATCATCTGACGGCCTTTGTATTTCATCTCCGACGCCATCGCCAAGCGGCTGGTAGTGAAGGTGTTACCGAGGTCTTTCGCCAGATGGTCGGCTACCATGAAACCGATATTATGCCGCGTGTTGGCGTATTCGGCTCCGATATTTCCCAGACAAGCAATCAAATATTTCATGCTGCAAAAATAAAAAAAAGCCTTCAAACGAAGGCTTTTTCAATATAAATTTCTTGAAATTTACATTATTTTGCTTCTGCTGCCGGAGCTGCCTCGGCTGCTGCCTCTTCAGTCTCTTCTTCAGCTGCTGCGTTACGTGGAGCTTTGACGTCGACCACGATGGTGTTCTCTGGAACGAGGACTGTCATCTTTTCGAGGTTGAGGTCTTTCACCTTAATTGACTGGTTCATCTGAAGCTTTGTAACGTCGACGATGATGTTATCCGGAAGGTCGTTGACATAGCCACGGACTTTCAATTTTGAAAGGTTCATGTTCATGCGGCCACCACGCATAACGCCTGGGCATGTACCCTGTGTGCGGATAGGAAGCATGACAGTGATAGGGTTGTCTTCGTTGACATCGAGGAAGTCGGCGTGAAGCACTTCGTCAGTAACTGGATGATACTGAATGTCTTGGAGGATTGTGTGGTACACTGTACCGTTGATTTCAAAGTCGATAATCAATGTCTCAGGTGTGTAAAGAATCTTCTTGAAGCTTCTTGCATCTGTTGCAAACTTCACCTGTTCGATGTTGTTACCGTAAATGACGCATGGTACGAGACCTTTTGCGCGCAATGCTTTAGCATCTTTTTTCCCTACGTTCTCG
>JAGCFU010000023.1 GCA_017649945.1 Bacteroidales bacterium
ATGTATTATCCGGCTTCTCCGGCTCATACGGGCGTTTGTACGACGTCGGATAGAACAGAATCATCTTCTTGGCGTAGTCTTGCTCACGTTCGCCGAAGATATTCTCGAGGTCATTGTAGAAATACGCCGCACTCTCCTTGTCGGGACACACCACAAAATGCTGTCCGCCGAGCTTCTCAAACGCCGCCGCCACAGCGAAAGCCTTAGCCGAACCGACGATGCCTTTACAAAACACGCTCTTCTTATCATCAAGATAATCAACGAGTTGCAAGATCCTGGCGTCGTCTTTATAATATGAGATAGGATTTTCTTTCACGACGGCAAAATTACAAAAAAGCCATTAGCTATTAGCTATTAGCCATTAGATTTTTTTTAAGATTTTTAATGCCCTTTGCAGAAATACGACTTACCACAGGGTACTGAGAGTATTTTGAAAAGGGTATCAAAAATGCAAATATTTTCGTATTTTTGCAGCATGAAAATCGCGAATCTCAACTTTGACCGTTATCCACTGCTTCTGGCACCGATGGAGGGCGTCACTGACCCGCCGTTCAGACATGTGTGCAAGATGTACGGCGCCGACATCGTCTATTCCGAGTTCATCTCGTCAGACGGACTGATTCGCGATGCAGTCAAGAGTATCAATAAGTTACGTTATACAGAAAGCGAACAGCCGTTCGGAGTGCAGATCTTCGGAAACGCAGTTCAGCCAATGGTAGAGGCGGCTCAATATGCTGAAAGATACAACCCCGACATCATCGACATCAACTTCGGATGCCCTGTGAAAAAAGTGGCATCGAAAGGCGCCGGTTCGGGAATAATGAACGACATTCCGAAGATGGTTGCCATCACCGAAGCCGTGGTAAAAGCAGTGAAGACTCCTGTCACGGTGAAGACAAGATTGGGTTACGACAGCGAGCACAAAGACATAGTTGAAATCGCCGAGCGACTTCAAGACGTCGGCATTCAGGCACTTACCATCCATGGACGACTCCGTACCACAAAATGGGGCGAGCCGGCCGACTGGACGCTCATCGGCGAGGTGAAAAACAACCCTCGCATGACGATTCCTATCATCGGAAACGGCGACGTTGTAGATGGCAAGTCGGCGAAATATTTCAAAGACACTTTCGGCGTTGACGGTCTCATGATAGGTCGCGCCACCTACGGAAACCCCTGGATTTTCAAGGAGATTCACGATTATCTTGAAAAAGGCGTTGAAGACGAGAAACCTTCCGTAGAAGAACGAGTCAAAGTGGCGAAAATACACCTCAACGACTCGTTAAACTACAAAGACGAACACTATGCCGTCATCGAAATGCGCAAGCACTGGGGCTTGTATTTCAAGGGATTTCCGAACTTCAAACAATTCAAGATGAAGCTCATGGAAGTACCGACAGTGGCGGAAGTGACCGAGATTCTCGAAGAAATTGAAAATTATTATTAATCTCACGCAGATCTCGCTGAATCCGCAGAATTTTTCTTCCTTATTTATTTTGATTGCTATAGCAATCGGATCTCGCAGATTTGGTTCTGCGTTTTCTGCGATTTCTGCGTGAGAAAAAAAATTAAAAAATATTTTACATTCAACAATTTTTTGTATTTTTGCAGCCGGAAATTTTTCCAGCTCCTATAGCTCAGTCGGTTAGAGTAGCTGACTCATAATCAGTTGGTCCTAGGTTCAAGTCCTAGTGGGAGCACAGCAATTAAAAGCCTCGCAACACATTGATTTACAGCGTTGCGAGGTTTTTGCATTATCATTCAAACAATTCTATTATCTCAGCGATAGTTCGCGCAGCAGCAAGCATCATCAAAAAGATAAAGAATGGTCGGGTATAAAACGGCTGCTTTTTGCATTTTTTGATATCATCTTCTGTCACAGCATCAGCTTTCAAACCCAAAATCTCGCAATAATCCGACACCTCTCCGTCGAAAGGCTTCATCACATTGTCCGATCCGAAATAAAAACGGCGAGGGTCATATTCCAGTGACAAATCCTCCACATCAGAAGCAGGAATATCCGGCATATCGACAACTCCATCAAGAGTCTTCTTCGCATTATCGTATTTCACCAAATCATCGACGACAAACACGCACTTGTCATACACTTCCTTCGACTTCTCAATCTCCCAAACACAACTCTGTCTGTCGTTTACCAAACAAACAATTTTTTCGGCTTTTTCCATCATTTTCATCACTTCAAGCTCCCATTTTTCGTCTTCAACATACACTCGCCTGCCGCCCAACGGACAATTCACCTCCTTCGTCATGCCGATGGCACACAACTGCGACCCTAACCCTATCTTGACAACACTCGCCAAAACATCTTCCGAAAAATCATATTTGCCAACATCCTTATCATTATATACATCACTTTCGAACCCCCTCAGATACAAGACAAAACGCGAATCTTCCTTAAGAAAATCGGCGGCTTTTTCAACCGACAAATCACCCAAATATTTGTTGTTTTTGTTTGAATATTCAACATAAACGAACAAAATAACTATAAAAACCACTAAAGAAATGATTTGTGGCACAACCATGTAATCGTCTGTATAAGTAGTCCAAGTCATCAACATAAGGACTATCCTAAACAATATTACAAATCCCACAAAAATGCCTAAAGACCTTTTTCTTTTTGTAATCAGTTCTTTTTTAAAACCAATCGCGGCATCTACATTTTCCGCATTCTTGATCTTCTTGACCAACGGCCTGTCAACAATTTTCAAAAGCAATGAAAAAATTGCAAACCAAATGAGTATTTCCAACATTATTCCCATAACATATTGTATTTATAAGTCTTCGCAAAAATAATCATTTTTTATTACAAAAAATAATATTTTACTCTTTTATTTGACCATATTTCACTTTTTTTTATCTTTGCATAAAATAAATTTTTCATGGCAGATCAGGAAAACATCACTAACCTCTCGGAACTGGGCGAGTTCGCGCTCATCGACAAGCTCGTCAAGAACGTCAAGATTTACAACGACTCAACGATGAAAGCCGTCGGCGACGATGCAGCAGTTATCGACCATAAAGATGAGCAAACGCTTGTCTCCGTTGACATTCTCTGCGAAGGAGTGCACTTCGACATGACGTATTGCCCGCTGAAACATCTCGGCTACAAGGCAGCCGTCGTCAACTTCTCAGATATCTATGCGATGAACGGCATCCCGACACAAATCGTGGTAGGACTCGGCATCAGCAGCAAATATTCCGTAGAGGCTATTGAAGAGATTTACCGTGGCATCCGCCTCGCCTGCGACCGCTATCATGTTGACCTCGTCGGAGGCGACACAACGGCTTCAAAAGCAGGACTTTTCATCTCGGTGACGGTGATTGGAAAGGCTAAAAAAGAAGATATTGTCTATCGTAACGGCGCGAAACCTAACGATTTGCTTTGCGTGAGCGGTAACCTTGGCGCAGCTTACACCGGCCTCCTGATTCTTGAAAGAGAAAAAGCTGCGTTCATGGCCGACCCTAACATGCAGCCTGAATTCGCAGGATACGATTATATTTTGGAACGTCAGCTGAAACCGGAGGCTCGTCGCGACATCGTCGAAAAACTCAAGGAAATAAAGGTGAAACCGACTTCGATGATCGACATCTCCGACGGTTTAGCTTCTGAGGTATTGCATCTCTGCAAGGAATCGAAGGTGGGATGCATGGTCTACGAAGACCGTATCCCTATGAATCAGAAGACGATACAGACAGCGAAGGATTTCAATATCGTGCCGAGCATCGCTGCGCTAAACGGTGGCGAAGACTATGAACTGTTGTTCACCATCGCACAAAGCGACTACGAGAAGGTCAAGGATCTGGACGACGTCCGCATCATAGGCTACATGACCGCCGACGAAGGGCAAGCGAACCTCATAACGCCTGATAATCACCAAGTTCCAATTGAAGCTCAAGGATTTAAGCATTTTTAAATGGCTTCCGACAAAATAACCTCGATATTAAAAACCATCCCGACTTCTCCGGGAGTTTACCAGTACTTCGACGAGTCTGGCGAGATTATTTATGTCGGCAAGGCAAAAAACCTGAAACGCAGAGTATCAAGCTATTTCAACAAGGAACAATCAGGGAAAACGCGTCTCCTCGTGAGCAAAATCGCCGACATCCGCTTCACCGTGGTTGGCAGCGAAGCCGAGGCTTTCCTGCTCGAAAACAATTTCATCAAACAGTACAAGCCGCGCTACAACATCATGCTCAAGGACGA
>JAGCFU010000010.1 GCA_017649945.1 Bacteroidales bacterium
CAAAATTTGCCATAGGGAACCACTGCAGACAAATCATGCCGTCGTCAGCTCTCATAACGCCCTCGTCGATTTTCTTCTGCCTGATTTTCTGAAAATCGTCTTTAATTGAGCGCCATCCGTAAATCGTCGTGGTGATATCACTTTCACCGTAATACCTCACAGAATTTGAGCGTTCGCCAAATCTCAACGGAATAAAACCTGTTTTTATCTCCACAACGCCAAAAAACAAGACAAAAACCAGCAAAGACAAAGTGACTATTATCGGTTTGGGCAATTTAATTTCAAAATCTTTAATTGATTGTTTATCAGCAAGATATGCCGCCGGAAAAAGCAATAATAGCGAGAACGCAGGAGCCGACCAGTGAGGCAATATCGGGCGTGTCAATGAGAAAAACCAGAACAAGCCGACAAACGGCAATGCGAAACAAAGCAAAAGACGCTTTGGCATACCGTCGAGGTATTTATCTCCACGCCATAAAGACACTAACGCGATGATTATCAACACATAATTGATAGGATTGTTGTACCCCATCTCGCCAAGAATCTCAGCCAAAAAATCGGCAGGCTGCAGTTTCCCGAAAAAACTGACACGGTCGCCATGGAAGGTAAAACTGATGAAATCGTTTTGCAAATTCCAAATCAAGACAGGAAGCAGGCACACGGCAGAAATCAACGCCGCAAGATATAAATACTTGTTTTTCAGCTGTTTACGGTCGAAAAACAGAATATACATACCAACGCCGGCCCAGATGAAGATTGCTGAATATTTAGAGAGGAGAGCGAGACCTGACAATAATCCGGCTAATAACAAATATTTGCCATCTCTCTTAAAAGCATGAGATTCCTCGACTTCGCTGCGCTGCGCTCGGAATGATACGAGGAAGCACCAAATTGATAGCAATGTAAACAGCATCAAAGGAGTGTCAGGCATGATGAAAACGCCTGTGATGACGAAACAATAAAATGATGACGTATACAGCAATGCCGCGTAAAATCCGGTCAGTTTATTTTTTATCAAGCAACCAATCCTATATATAATATAGGTGTCGATCGTCATGAAGATTATCGACGACAGACGAAGCGCGAACTCACTGTCAAACAATAAGTTAAGACTAAAAATCTGCATCAGCCAGCCTACCATGCCAGGATGATCGAAATGACTCCAATCAGGATACATGGCATAGGTCCAATAATAAACCTCATCATTGCCGAATTCAATGAAAGCCGCAAGAAAACCACGCACTAACACACTGATTACCAGCAGCCAAGCAATATATTTGTCGATTTTACTTTCCTGAATCTTCATGTTTTCTCAAAATAATAAAACGTCTTATAAAAGCCACGACCACGAGTATATAAACCACCCACATCAGATAAGTGCGGCCTTTCATGACCTTAGCCTTGTTCAAATCAAAGAAATATTGATATTCATGCCGCACTAACGGATTGAGATACAAGATGTTACCATTTTCAAACTCAATCTCAGTACGGATATAAGTGTCATCATTCTCAAAATGATAAAAAGCATCCGAAACACCGCTAACACGTTGTTTTACAACGGCATTCTGTCCGATGAAACGCATTTCCTTAGCTTTTGCAGAAACCGACACAAAAATCGTATCGTTTTTAAGCGTAACATGTTGAAGTTCAGGCACTTCAATCAGACTGCCATTATAAGTCACAGCATAAGAATTTCCGGTTTCCAGCGAATTTAAAACCGACTCAACATCATTATCGCCAATGCAAGCCGTCACATGATTTTTTCCAGTCGCGACGATATTCACACGATGCCCGTTCGAGAGCGCTATATCCCAGTAATACAACGAGTTATCACCATCACTCAAAGCCTCAATCACCCGATAATGATCCAAGCGCGTCATATCGACATGTTTAAAGCCTTTATTCGGATGCGCAGGCGCCACAATACGCGTGATTTTATTCAATTTATCGATGTTAAACTGCTTATAATGAACGTTTTGGAAAAAAGGATAATCGATTTTACGCTGTTTCTCATAACCTAAGCAAAGATAACGCGTGCCAGTCAGGGCATAGCCGTATTCATACACTTTAATACCCTGATTATCAATATTTTCAGAGCGAAAATCAATATAATTTATACGATTAATGTCCGCATAAGGATTGTATATGAAATCACCTTTAAACGGCTCAATATCCGCAAAAGAATAAGACGGCACAGCAAGATATATTGCCATGATTATCAACAAGATAGCTCCCAAAAGCCAAAGCATTCCGCGACAAAACCTGTTGTTTTTTATCCTATTCCAAAACTTTTTTTCCGACATATCTGAAAATTATGATGCAAAGTTAAAGATTTTTGATAAATAAACGTCATTTCGATAAAATTTTGTATTTTTGCAAATTAATATTTTTAGAATTTTTGATTATGGATTCAAATCCAAAGGAAAATATTATTGAAGAGGTAACGAATAAGGACTATGAGTTCGGTTTTGTGACTGATATAGAGACCGATTTCATCCCGAAAGGTCTGAATGAGGACATCATACGCCTTATCTCGAAGAAGAAAGAGGAGCCGGAATGGCTGTTGGATTTCCGTTTGAAGGCGTTCCGTCACTGGCAGACTTTGAAGATGCCGACTTGGGCACATCTCACCATTCCACCTATTGATTATCAAGACATTATATATTACGCGGCACCAAAACAGCGCAAAGCGAAAAGTTTGGACGAAGTCGACCCGGAGCTTTTGGCAACATTCGACAAACTCGGAATCTCGCTCGATGAGCAGAAAAAACTCTCAGGAGTCGCCGTCGACGCCGTGATGGACTCGACATCGGTGAAGACCACATTCCAGGAGACGCTGTCAAAGCACGGCATCATATTCATGTCGTTCAGCGAGGCCGTAAAACAGCACCCAGACTTAGTGAAGAAATATCTCGGAAAGGTCGTCCCTTACACCGACAACTTTTTCGCAGCATTGAACTCAGCAGTGTTCAGCGACGGTTCGTTCTGCTATGTCCCGAAAGGCGTCCGCTGCCCAATAGAATTATCGACATATTTCAGAATCAATGCGGCAAACACAGGACAGTTCGAGAGAACTTTGATTGTTGCCGACGAAGGCGCCTACGTGAGCTACATGGAAGGCTGCACCGCTCCGCAACGCGATGAGAATCAGTTACATGCGGCTATCGTGGAAATCATTTCCGAGAAAGACGCCGAAGTGAAATATTCCACAGTTCAGAACTGGTATCCGGGCGACAAAGACGGCAAAGGCGGCATCTATAACTTCGTCACGAAACGAGGCATTTGCCGTGGTGACAACGCAAAGATTTCGTGGACACAGGTAGAGACAGGCTCAGCCATCACTTGGAAATACCCAAGCTGCATACTGAAAGGCGACAACACAGTGGCTGAATTCTATTCAGTGGCTGTCACCAACAACTATCAGCAGGCCGACACCGGCACAAAGATGATTCACATTGGCAAAAACAGCCGTTCGACCATCATCTCGAAGGGTATTTCGGCAGGTCACAGCCAGAACGGATATCGCGGATTGGTGAAAGTCGTTCCTGAAGCATCGAACTGCCGTAATTTCTCGCAATGCGACTCGTTGTTGTTGGGCGACCAATGTGGCGCGCACACCTGGCCTTACGTGGAATGCGGCAACGACAGCAGCATCCTCGAACACGAGGCAACCACATCGAAGATTTCGGAAGACCAGCTGTTCTACTGCAACCAGCGCGGCATCCCGACAGAGAAAGCTATCGGCTTGATTGTCAACGGATACGCAAAAGATGTTTTGAACAAGCTGCCGATGGAGTTTGCAGTGGAGGCGCAGAAGCTGTTGTCGATTACATTAGAAGGAAGTGTGGGATAAGAAGGATAAATAAGGATAAGAAAAGATAAGAAAAGATAAGAAAGGATATAATATATGTTACTGAATATTAAGAATTTACATGTCTCAATCGGAGGCAAGGAAATATTAAAAGGCTTCAACCTCGGAGTGAACGAGGGCGAGATTCACGCCATCATGGGACCTAACGGAACAGGCAAGAGCACATGGGCTGCCGCCGTCACCGGACGTGAGGGCTACGAAATCACCGAAGGCGAGATCTGGTACAAAGGCCAGAACATCGTAGGCATGCCACCGGAGGAACGCGCAAACCTCGGTATCTTCCTGAGTTTCCAGTATCCAGTGGAGATCCCGGGCGTTTCGATGCAAAACTTCATGCGCACAGCAGTCAACGCAAAGCGTGAATATCAGGGACTTCCACCGATGTCGATGATAGATTTCACAAAGATGATGAAGCAGAAGCAGGCCATGGTGGAAATCACAGAGAAACTGCAGAACCGCTATGTCAACGTGGGCTTTTCGGGCGGCGAGAAGAAGAAAAACGAAATCTTCCAGATGGCAATGCTCGAACCTGAGCTTTCCATCCTCGACGAGACGGACTCCGGCTTGGACATCGACGCTCTGCGTATCGTGGCAAACGGCGTCAACCAGCTGCACAACGAGCATAACGCCTTTGTGGTAATCACTCACTATCAACGACTTCTGGATTATATCGTTCCGGATTTCGTTCACGTGATGTACGACGGCCGCATAGTGAAGTCGGGCGACAAGAAACTCGCGCTCGAGCTCGAAGAGAAGGGTTACGAATGGGTTAAAGAACTGAAACTCTAACACTTACGGCGATGGCTTATCTCGAAAACAACATAACGGTCGGAAAAAACCAGAGTCGGCAGCTCGTTATCTTGGACGACAGCAGTCATCTGCAGTCGAATGAGGAACAATGCGACATCGTGATGGAGGAAAACTCCACGCTCGAGCTGTACAGGATTCAGAACCTCAACGACGACTCCGAGCTCACGACGCATATCAACATCAAGCAGGCTCGCAACAGCAGCGTGCACTTCGTGTTGGTGACGTTCAACACAGGTTTCGTGCAGAACAACATTCACGTCGACCTCAACGGCGAGGGTGCCGACCTGCAGATTTACGGTCTGTACCTCCTCGACAAGAAACAGCACGTTGAAAATTTGATGAAAATCAACCACAACGTGCCAAACTGCAGCAGCAACGAGAAGTTCAAAGGCATCTTGGACAACGAGGCATCGGCAGTGTTTAACGGACACGTGATGGTGGCACCGCACGCACAGAAAACCAACGCATATCAGAACAACAGCAATATTATCTTGACTGACAAGGCGAAGATTAACACCATGCCTTTCCTCGAGATTTATGCCGACGATGTGAAATGTTCGCATGGCACCTCGACAGGCCAGCTCGACCAAGACGCGATGTTCTACATGCGCCAGCGCGGCATCAAGAAAGAGGATGCCAGAATGCTTCTGATGTACGCTTTCGCTGCCGAAATCAGCAATCACATCAAGATTGAGAGCGTTCACGACAGTATCGACGACATGATAAAACGCCGTCTGAAAGGCGAACTCTCCAGCTGCGACACCTGCATCTTCCAGTGCAGCAACAAAGAGAAGGTTTTTAAGATTGATATGAGTAAGATATAATCTTTGAGATTAAAATGACTTCTAATCAATTAGATATCAACAAGATAAGGGCTCAATTCCCGGTGCTTGACCAACAGGTTTACGGCAAGCCGCTGGTGTATTTCGACAATGCAGCGACCACGCAGAAACCGCTTTGCGTGATTGAGCGCGAGCGCGATTACTATCTGCATGAGAACTGCAACATCCATCGCGGAGTGCATTACCTCAGCCAGATGGCGACGGAGGCTTACGAAAACGCCCGCAAGACCGTGGCGCAGTTTATCAATGCGCGACAAGCACAGGAGATTGTCTTCACCAGAGGCACAACGGAATCGTTGAATCTACTGGCAACTTCATTAGGACAACTTCTTGTGAATGAAGGAGATAAGGTTGTGGTGAGCGCCATGGAGCATCACTCAAATATGGTGCCTTGGCAGCAGATGCTTATGCGTTCTAAAGGCGAACTGCTTGTCATCCGCATGGACAAAAACGGCGTCCTTGACTTGAACCATTATGAAGAATTGCTCAAGCAACGTCCGAAAATAGTTTCTATCGCTCACATTTCCAACACTTTAGGCACCGTGAATCCTATCAAGGAGATGATAGCGATGGCGCATAAATACGACATCCCGGTGGTGATTGACGGAGCACAGTCGATGGCACACCAAGTAATTGACGTTCAAGACCTTGACTGTGACTTTTACGTCTTTTCAGGTCATAAGATGTACGCTCCTATGGGCATCGGCGGCTTGTATGGCAAGATGGAATGGCTCGAGAAGATGCCTCCGTATCAGTTTGGCGGCGAGATGGTCGACACCGTGAGCTTCGAGAAGACCACATTCAATAAAGTGCCGTTTAAGTTCGAGGCAGGAACACCGAATGTTGGTGCGGCATTAGGTCTTGAGACAGCAGTGAAATTCATCCAAAGCTTTGACCGTCAAGCTGTTGAGGCCTACGAAGACGAGCTTTTGAGATATGCCACCGAGAAGCTCTCAGGCATTGAGGGCATACGTTTCATCGGGCAGGCTCCGAAGCGTAACGGATTGATTTCGTTTGTGATAGACGGCATCCATCCTTACGACCTCGGCACCATCATCGATAAAATGGGCGTTGCAGTACGCACCGGACATCATTGCGCTGAGCCGGTGATGACGTTCTTCGGCATCCCGGGAACGGTGAGAGCCTCGTTTGCGATGTACAATACGAAAGAAGAAATTGATATTTTTGTAAAGGCTGTTGAAAGGGCAGCAAATATGTTAAAATGAGCCATTAGGAAATAGCCATTAGCCATTAGGAATAAGAGTCTATCCTAATAGCTAATGGCTAATGGCTAACGGCTAATAGCTAAAAAAAATGACAATTAAAGAGATTCAAGATTCAATAGTCGAGGAGTTTTCGATGTTCGACGACTGGATGGATCGTTACGCAATGCTCATCGAGATGGGTAAGGAATGTCCTATCATCGACCCTCAGTATAGAAACGACAACTACCTCATAAACGGCTGTCAATCAAGGGTTTGGCTTCATGCCGAGTTGAAAGACGGTAAGATTTATTTCACTGCCGACAGCGACGCCGTCATCACCAAAGGCATCATCAATTTATTGATAAAGGTTTTTTCGGGACAGACTCCGGCCGATATCTTGGCTGCCGACATGAGTTTCTTGGATGAGATTGGCCTGAAGGAGCACCTCTCTCCTACCCGCTCGAATGGCTTGTTGAGTATGGTAAAACAGATGATGTTGTATGCAGAAGTAATGAACGGATAAGGCATGCCTTATCCATACAGGATATAATTTAAAACCAGTTGGGACAAGACATGTCTTGTCCATAGAAGATATGAAAGAAGAAGAAAAAAATGAATTGAAAGAGCGGGTTATTGCTGTTTTAAGCGGCATTTACGACCCTGAGATACCAGTTGACATCTACAAACTGGGCTTGATTTATGATATTGACATCGCCGATGAAGGCGCTGTGAAGATTCTGATGACGGTGACTGCGCCGAACTGCCCTGTCGCCGACTATCTCCCTAATTTCGTTAAGGAGAAAGTCAGCGCTATAATGGGCATTAAGTCGTGTGATGTGGAGTTGACCTTCGAGCCGGCATGGAGTCCGGCGAGCCTCTCCGAAGAGGTGCGCGCGGAACTCGGTCTCGACGAAGGTTTCGGCCTTGCCGATATGATGTATTAGTTTTTACTGCAATTTCCGATCAGATCCTTCGCCATGCCTAAGAACATGAAGGCAACGGCGTTGAAATCCATATTCAAATCCTTGCTGAGGCCAACTTTATCTTTGAAGATGGCGACGTTGAACCACTGCAGGCACTGGAATGCGCGGTGGAAATAGAGGCGGTTAAGCTCTTCCTGTGTCGGTTTGTGGCCAACATAAGCCTCGAGCAGTGACAAAGCCTTGTCGAAACCGGCGTTTCCGTAGCAAGCGATATCGTAGAACGGGTCGTTCATACCTGCAAATTCCCAGTCCAAGACATAGAACTTATCCTTTGCGATGACGAGGTTTGTAGGCTGATAGTCACAGTGGCACGGCACTTTCTTCACCTCTTTGTAGAGCTTGCGCATCTCATCGAGGGTGTGACGGAGCTCGATATATTCCTGAGGATGCTTGAAACCGAGGTCGGTGCAGTATTTCTCGTATGTGTCGAGACGGCCGAAAGCGTTGTAGTCGCTGAATTTCAGGTCGCTGTTGTGAAGCTTCTTCAAAGCCTTCACTGACATCTCGTTGTAAGATACCACGTCGGTTGTCGACATGATGGTGCCATCTACGTATTTTGCGAGTTTTTCGCCTGAGCGAATCTCGACGTAAACAGTCTCGTTGTTCAAATCGAGTTTCTCCACTTCCTTGATGTTGGCGTCTTCTTCCACGCGGTCGACAAAGCGTTCAGCGAACTTACCCGGCACGCGGTATGTGTACATTTCACCTTGACACTCAACAACATAAGTGTAATTACTCATTCCACCTTCGAGGCGTTTCACAATTTTAGCATCGGTTGCTTGCAACAAAGCGTTGACTCTTCTTAAGATATAAAGTTCGATTTCCATGATGTTAATTTTTTCTCGGGTGCAAAATTACATAAAAAGTTAATAAAATTAATCAAGTTTGTAAAGATTTTTAGCCATTAGCCGCTAGCTATTAGCCATTATTTTTTGGAGACTTGATTCTAATGGCTAATAGCTAATACCTAATGGCTAAAATTAATTTAAAATGAATATGCTTTATATTAAAAATTTATGTAATTTTGCAGCCGTAAAGTTGGGGGTTTAGCTCATCTGGTAGAGCGTTAGGTTCGCAATCTAAAGGTGGCCGGTTCGAGTCCGGTATCCTCCACAAAATCAAGACTTTAACACAATCTCGTGGCTGCACGAACAATAATTTTATATAATTTTGCAAAACAAGAAAAACCATGGAAAAAATTTATTCAAACAGCAGTAAAGAGGATTTAAAACGAGCCATTTCAATGGATGAGATGCTTGTTTTAGTCAAACAACACATTCACGAACTATACCAAAAACGAAATTATGAAAGCAAGAGTAAAAGTGTTACCCGAGATATGGAGCTACTTCAACGATCTAATTGATATTCTATACGAAAAGGATTATTTGGGATTTGAGGAAGATGCCTATGAATACGTAGATAGATTATTCGCCGATATACAAGAGACCTTACCAACAAAAACAAGGAAACCAGCTCCAGAATTTTTCGACAGATATGGCTCAAATATGTTTTATGCCAGCTTTAAAAAAAGCAGGCATACCGTTTGGTATGTATTTTTCACTATTGATTACGACGAGGTTGATGACACTCAAGTTTTTTTGATAAGATATGTCAGCAATAATCATGTCGTGGCGAAGTATTTTCTGATGGGAGGATGCAATTTTATGGTTGCAAAGAGCAAAAACAAGAAACACACACTGGTTTTTGCTATCAGCAAATGCGAGATGTATTTAAAATAGCATTTCATATGACGAAGAGCAAGATTTGCAATATATCCTGATAGTTATAAAGTTATTCTCTCCACAGAGAAAATGACAATATACCAGCAATCAATTGTTGCTATTTATTAGTCATTTTTATCAACAAAACCCATTGATTAAAAATATTTTAACTTTTTTATAAAAATCTTTGTTTTATACGAAACTTTTTATATTTTTGCAAAAATAAAAAAATAAGGATTAAATATGTCCGAAACAATATCATTTTCATTTCAAGATTATCTTGATTATCAAGAGATTCTTAATAATAGTTTAGAAAACAATAGCGACACTTTGTTTTTTAACGAAAGCTATGTTCATGCAGCAATGGTCACAAAAACTTTAATAGATAACGCCATTAAACGAGATTGGGGTATAAATATGTTTTGTGGAGAGTTTTCATTATTTAGAAATAAGTTTAAAGAGCACATAATTAATATAAAAGAAAATTTAAAGGGTGATGAAACTGCATTGGCAAAAAGTGATGATTTTGACAAGTTTGATCCTTATGGTGATTTGATAGAATCATTAAGAAGCTTTTTTGATAAAGATCTAAAACTAAATGTAATTATAGCTCATTCTATAGATGGGATTGAAAATGATGAATTATGGTCAACATTGTTTTATAAAAACATAAAGAAACGCAATCTTGTTTTTAAAAAGCTAAACATTAGCATTGATTTTGATCATTTTATTGTTTCTGGAAATGCATTTAGATTAGAAAATTCTGGCAATGAACGCACTGCAATATGTTCTATAAACAGACCTGAATATGCAAAAATTTTACAAGCAACTTTTGACAAACTTAACAAACTCTCTTCAATAATAGATTGTGATTAAAGATTTTTTTGATATCAATTTTTCTTTATTAGGAAATTCTCAAACGTTTGTTGCTACTATAGCCACTCTCATTATATTATGTTCATTTAGAGATAATTCTGCTAATTTCATAGCTGAATTGATAAAAAATTTTACTGACATCCTTTTTGATGACATAAAGCGAATAATCTCACAATTATCAGCTGATTCTGCTAATTTGTTTTCATTTTTAGATGATTGGAATATTTATTACCGTTATGATGCTACTTCAATAGAGCAGAAGCAAGCATTATTAAAAATCAAAATGGAGGCCGAATTATTAAAATATCAATTCTATATTGATGACGAAAAAAGAATTAAGGTGGAGGACAAATCAAAAGAAGAATTTGAAGAGAAACAAAAACCTTTGAACAACAAGCCATCATTAAGGTTAATAGCTTTTTTCGTTTTTATACTATGCGTTGCCATATTAACTTTTGATTCTTTAAATTTAAACCAATTATTATCATCGTTCCTATTATTTACAATTGATTTCTTATCTTGCATTATTACCGTGTCCGTTTGGGGTGATTATTTGATCACAAAGAAAACAAACAAGCCGCAATGGTTTAATATTGTGTTTTTATTTTTAGATGTGATTCTTTGTTTATTGTTATTATTCTCATCATGCATGGTCTTAGTCTTAATTGCAACTGTATTATTGCTATTAGTGTTATCCATAGCGTTGTATTTCCGAATAATTAGCAAAGTGCGAGATAACAATTATAATATCCGTGCAATAACAAAATATTCATTTTATTGCATTTTGCTTTCTTTAGCTATTTCATTGATAATGTATTTATCAGTAAGATATAGTTTACTCTATGATATTGCGCCAGAGAATATACAATATATATTTTCTATTGCCACAAATAGATTATTGACAATATCCGAATACTTATATGTTTGGAGATCCCTCTTCGTAGTTCTTTGTGTATCAAATGCTTTTATTTTACCTTTATTTTTGACTTATCTTACGAACAAGAAAAATTCTAAAATAATCAAAAAAGTCAGAGTTCAAGATAGAGATAATGCTATTAAAAAATTGAATCACATAAAGCAGGAGTATAATGATCTCAAAGAAGAAATAAAGAAAGTGTAATTTTTTCTCTTCTATGCAAGGCATATTATACTACCAAGTTGCGATTAATTACACCAATTACATCTTCATTATATATCACCGCCAAGTAAATCCCAAATCTCACCACTAATATCGCGGAGGAAACTCCTATTGACCATTGATGGTTTTGATAACTCCAAAAGAACTACAAGACTACCGACGATTTCAGGATCAATCTCAACCTCATCATCTGAGGTAAGATCTCTTACATCGGAACGCTGCTCAACTGCATACCAAATCTCGTCCGCCTTTTGTTTTACTTGCTTTAGAACAGATTCGTCAAAGGATAGTTTCCCAGTCGATAATTCTTCTCCCAACTTGGTTAATTTAAAAACCGGTTCATATAGCATTAACATTGGAGATTCAAGTTCATCTGCTTTATTATCAACATGATACTTAATAATAGCTTTTGTGTCTTTCCATATATCAGAAACACAAAAAGATTTGCATAACTGTATGTAGTACTCAATTGTTTGCTTAGTTGTTATGTTAAATTCATTCATGGATTAGGTTTTATTTGTTAATACTAGAGTTTGTTTATTCAAAAATTTGTTGAAGTCTTTCTTTTGCTATCTCGTCCTCGCCTTCCGCTGCTTTTTTCCACCAATATTGGGCCTTTTTTATATCTTTATGTAAAATGGTTTTATAATCAATTACATTTTCTAAATACACATATATTGTTGCCCCTTTCGCACTGTCCCAATAGCTTCTTACCCGTTCAGAATCAGACACATAATCTGTGGTTTTTCGTGTTTCTTTATGTGAACCAACTACCATCTTAACACCATCTCTATAATAATCACCTAGCAAACGCCGAAAGAACTCGTTTCCCATATTTGCAGCTTGTTGTATCAATTCAACTCCTTTTTTCTCATTTTTAGGAACGCCAAAACCTTCCATATAACAAGTTCCCAAATTACCCATTGCGTCTGTATGTCCTTGGTTTGCAGCCTGAAGCCACCAGTAAGCTGCTTTGTCGTAATCAATATTTTTATTATCTAAAGTGTAAGAACTATTATATCTACCATCTGTTTTATTATATTCACGCCCACAATAATAGCAGCCCAACATATATTGCGCATCTACATTTCCTTTTTCGGCAGCATGTTTTATAATCTTTATACCTGTTTGTATATATTTGTCCTCGCAAAACCCGTCTTTCTTTAGAAAAAGATATTTTGCAATACTATAAGCCGTATCAATATGTGCCATCGCAACCCGAATACAATACTCACAATAAATATCTGCGACCTGTTTACCTGCTGCGATATAAACATCATCAAAACAATCATCTTTTAAATCGAATAAATTTAAAGCTATATTTTCTGATATTGTCACATGAGTTCTTGCAATATCAATTTTATATTCACAATACAATGCAGCTGCTTCTTTTCCTGCTTTTTCATGATCAAAATTGCACGAACCATGCTTGTGCGTTATTGGGTTTTCAAATTCGCTTTTATGATTATTATGGCATCTTTCACATAGTATTTGAGCAATCTCATAACCTTTTGAAGGATTCATTTTAGCCTGCTGCATTAATAATTCATCCTCACTTTTTGCTTGTGAAGGATATATGTAATGAGTAAAAATCCAGCTGCCAAACATTCCTAAACCAAATAAGGTTCCCAATGATAGAGTTATTATTATCAATACTTTTAAACATTTATTCAGATTAGTTTTCCCATTGATCTTTTGGTCATTTGATGTCGGAAGTATCTCTTTGGGTCGTAATTCTTCATCATCATTCGTTGTATTTGATGTACTGTTTGATGATAGATTATCCGGGACTAAATCTTTTACTATTATTTGTTTATCAACAATTTGAGGTTCAGCAGATGTCTCTTCTTGTTTCTTTATTTCAGCGTTTTTCAATATCCCTTTAGCTTCTTTAACAAGTTCCACTTCATTATCATCCCATTTGTTTGGATTTTGTCGCCTTATAACGTCTATCTGATTAATAATTTCAGAAGATAGAGACATAGTAACAGTTATTCCATCTTGTTGTAAACTTACTATTTGTGTCTCTTGTTCTGAATCATTTTTACCATCTTTTTGATTTTCTAAAGAGTCAAGCCAAAAATCTGGTCTAATGGTTTTTACTAATTCATATTCATTATCTTTCCATTTTTCGGGATTCTGTTGTCTTGTTTTAGCCATTTGCAATAATTGCTCTTGGGTTAAATACACTTCAAATTCCACCCTATTGTCACCACTTCCAGTATGAAGCTTTACCAATGTGGAACCGTCAAGAGCTGTGTCACCAACTTTTAAAGCTATAAGCAAAGTGACCAATAAAGCTATTTCAAGTATTAGCATCAAAACAAGAGTTGAACCAAGGTCAAACCCGAATCCATATTTAGAATTAATACAGCCAGCAACTATCAAATGAATAACAAAGCCACCAACAAATGGGATTAGGATTGATGCCCATATTTTTTGCGCTCTTGTTTGCGGTGTATAATACCTTGAGATAATAATGCCTACAACTATGGCAATCGGTAGAGTAAACAACAACATATCAACAATCTCTTTAATTATTAATTTTCAATGTATTTTCCATTAATTTAAAATCATCACCTGATAATTCTTGTTCGGTGTGTGCTACGGGATTTATGAATATAGTGTATCCTTTAATAACAATGCCTATCACTTTTGCATAATAATGATTGCCATTACTTATATATGAATAATCTGCTGCTATAGCATTAATGCCATTATACATCGTATCATAAATTGCGCTATAATTCACGTTTTTAAATCCATCTGTCGTCGCATATCCCCTAATTACATTATCAATGAAGCTAGCAAGTGTATTATCCTGATTTGCTATAACAAACACTCCATATTCAGAACCTTTTTCGTTTTGACCATCAACTAAATACATAACATCTGTAATATTCATAACAGTAAATGACCAATTACCTGGATAATCAAATGTCAAATCCTTGTTATTGAATGCTTTTATTGTATTACTCATTCTTGAACGAACAGCATAATATTTGGCTTCATCGACCTTTTTTTGCAAAACAGCATTGACTATTAAATATGAAATAAATAAACCACCTAACACACCCAAAATCCACCACAGACCATTATTACTTTTTGACTCATTTGTGGTTTTTTCGCAAACATCTTGTTGCGGGACAGGAGTTTCAAATACTCGTTCTTTAAGATTATTTCTAGCCCCTTGCAGCAATTCCAAATCTTTTCCTTCCCAGCTACTATGACTAAACCGACGAATTTTTTCCATTTCATCAATTTCATCATGAGTAACTTGAACTGTCATTACCATAGCATCTTCACCCACTCCTTGCATGATTGTTATGGTTTTATTCTCATTTATTGTTATCATATTAATTAAATCTTAAACCTTTTATCAAATCATCAACAATATTTTTGTTTTCATTGTATTCTTTTTCTATGATATGAAAGTCTATAGTATAGAACCTGTCTTTATAAAACACACGATATGTCGTATAAATAAAACTGACCCCAAAAACCTTGTTTTTAGATTTACTCATCAAAGCTTTAACATTTCCAATTTTGACTTTTTCACAACTTTTGATAATGCTTTCAAGAACCTCTTTGTCTTGTTGCTTCATTTCATTTATGATTTCATCATCATGAATTGAAAAGCTTTCCGTTGAATAATTCAAATCCCAAGCGGATAGAAGTATTGTAGAGCCTCTAACTGTTTCTAATTTTAATATACAATGAGATGAAGTGTTTTGTTTTTTTGATTCAAAGAATTTTTTTGAATCATAGTTAAAAATGATGTGAAACTCATTAGATGAAAACAATCCTTTTTGACCAAGTTTGCTTCTGTTCGAATTGTTTGTTTCGATTTTTAGCAATTGCATGAATGTTTTATAATCATCTTTATATTTCGCTTCATGATTTCGATTGTAACTCATTGTGATTCTTAAAAATTTATCCTCATAAAAGAATTTATACTCACGAACATGAGTTTCAATATTACTTCCAGGGCGGTCATATTCTGTAACCAAAGCATACAAATCACTATATTTTTCTTTTCGTAATGGATACCAAACAAACTTGCCATCAAAACTATAGTAATTGTCAAGACATTCTAATTCTTCTTGTACAACATTTCGCCAAGTTGTATCTATAATAGTCAACTCAGACGGAGGCATATCTTCAATATCGTCTTGAGAAAATAAATCATTATAACCAAACTTAAACATAATTCTTCCATAAGTACTATTAGCATTTTGAAAATCTTTGCTATAAGGATCTTCATTTAGTCCCTTAGGCTGCAAGACCAATGTAGCTTCCTCAAAAAACAAGTTGCATTCATCACAAATCAGCTGAAAAAAAGAAGACTGGTGGACTTTTTTAACAAAACGACCTTGATAAGAATTGTCCATGCGGACTTCCATTGTTGGTGGAACTTTAAAGCTACACACATTTGGTATAGAATATGTTGACCAATCATCATGATACGTCTGTGCAAAAGAGCTTAATGATAGAATTAAACAAGAAAAGCATAGTAACAAGTAATATTTCAATGAGTTAAAAGTCATGTTTCAATCAGTATAAGTAAGCCTATAGTTTCCACGATTGGGCACAAAACAAAAAAGGCTAGGAAACTCATTACACCTATCCTTGACATACAGGCTCTGGAAAACCTCTGAGAATAGAACAGATGCCGTTTACCTAGCCAATATGCATCAACAGAAAAACTGATTGAATACAATAAAGGCTGGTCAGATTGCATCTCATATCCATTCTCAAAATTTTCCAGACTTTGTATGTCAGGATATAAGTACAAATTGCCTTCAATCGTTTGGATGTCTCCCCAAACAACCGATGCAAATATACAAAATATTTTTAAAAACAAGAAAAAAGTTAATAAAATAGTCCGCTAATGGTGGACGAAATCATCAAAACTAAATATTATTTAGACTAATATCTGCTTTCCGCAAAAAGCAGTTTTGATATAAATATGCTTTCTGCAAAAAGCAAAAGCAATCAGAAAGTAATAATTTTTGATTATTAAATGGCAGTAGATGTGCTTACTTCTTAAACCTCTCTACCCTCTCCGCCATATTTTCCTTCAGCTGCTCCCGGTAAAGCCATATCTCTCTGGAGTGGTAATTGCCTTCTTTGCCAATTAGTGGGAGGATGTAGTCGGTGGCAGTGAAACCGTCAACTAAGATAAGGTTGGAGACTGGGTCCATAGTGATTGTTAACGTGTCTAGCTGTTGCTCGCCAGCTGGCGTATGTGGCGACGGGGCGGTGATGAGCGTAGCTGGCGTGGCATCGGTGTGCCAGTTCACCGGGTTGATGCAGGCTACTGATAACCAATTTATTACATCGTATATTTAAACACCTTCCTCTGCGTCAGCATCAGCACAAAAGCTAACAAAGCGCCGAAGACATCGGAAACAGTGCAGGAAGCGAAAACTCCCTGGAGACAGTCGAGGCCAAGGTCGGCGAAAATAATCGGCATAAGGAACATCATCGGGATGAGGAAGATGACCTGGCGCGAGAGGCTGGTGACGATGGCAATCCATGGCTTGTCGATGCTCTGGAAGAAGTTTGAATTCACTATCGTGAACGCGATGAGAGGCGTCATAACTGTGATGTAAGGCAACGCCATCTGCGAAATGTCGAGCAGGATTGTCTCGTTGGTGAACGCCATCGAGATGATTCGAGGCATGGTGCAACCCAGGATGGCTGTCACAAAACCTATTGCCACGCAGACTTTCATCGTCAGGATATAGACGCGTTTGAGTCTGTCGGGATGACCGGCGCCGTAGTTGTAGCCAGCGATTGGCTGCATTCCCATGCACACGCCGAGGATGATCATAATCATAATCATGATGAAGCTGTTGGCGATGCCGTAAGCGCCCACTGCCATATCGCCGCCGAAACGGATGAGCTGTTTGTTCAGAATCGCCACAACGCCTGCCGCCGCCACGTTCATGAGAAACGGACTCATTCCTATCATGAAGATATTCTTGAAGATATAGCCTTTCGGCTGGAATCCGTGTCTGCGGAAGCGGATGAACGAGTCACGTTTCAGGAAATGCAGCATCGCGAGGAAGGTCGCAAACGCCATCGAGATGGTGGTAGCCCACGCCGCACCTGCGATTCTCATGTCGAAAGCGAAGATAAACAAGGCATCGAGCCCGATGTTGAGCACTGCTCCCGACACGAGCACTATCATCGATTTGTTGGGGTATCCCGACGAACGCATCAGAGAGACGAGGTTAAACGCCATGGTGGTCAGGAACATTCCCGGAAGCACGATAACCATGTATTCTCGGGCATAAGCCACGGTCTCGGCGGTCGCGCCAAACATAAACAATATCTTATCGAGGAAAATATAGGAAAACAGCATCACCAAGCCGCTCAATACGACAGTGAAAATGACACTGTTGCCAAGGATATGCTCAGCCCAGTTGACGTCTTTCTTGCCCAAAACTATCGACATCCTCGCCCCTGCTCCAACGCCTATCAAAGCACCGAAAGCGTGAATGATATTGATTATCGGCAATGTGATGGCTAATCCCGCAATGGCGAGCGCTCCCACTCCATGTCCGATGAAGATTCGGTCACAAATGTTGTAAACCGACGATATTATCTGACTCACCACCGACGGCAAGGCATACATAAGTAACAGAGTGCCAATGCCTTTCGTCTCCAATTCCTTTGTCTTATCTATCTGCATTTTGCTTTTCAATATTTTTTGCTATCCTAATCCCGTATTCGTATAAAATGTAAAACGGCACGAAAATCAGCAGCTGGCTGATGATGTCGGGCGGCGTGATAAGTGCCGAGAGCGCCAAGATGACAACGATGGCGATTTTTCTGTTTTTCCTTAGCCAAGCTGATGTTATGATGCCTATCGAAGCCAATAATCTTATCAGAAGTGGCAGTTGAAACACCAATCCTGCAGCGAGACAAACGCCCAAAACCGTGCTGATATATGAGCTGACATCGATGATGTTTTGTATGCTTCCGTTGGCTTCGTAATTTGCCAAAAAGTTGATTCCGAGAGGTGCTATTACGAAGTAGCTGAATGCCACGCCGAGGAAGAACCAGAACACTATCTTCCACACTATCAGGCGGGTACGACGTTTCATCGTTAGCGAGAGAGCAGGCTTCACGAAGCCCCACAGCTGTCCGATGATGTAAGGGAAAGCTATCACAAGCGCTCCGACAGCCGACGCTTTGATGTGAAGCATAAACTGCCCGGCAATCTTGTTGTTATAAAGATTTAACGGATTAGCATTGATTTTCAATGCCTCAGTGCCGGTCAACTCGGCTAATCTCGCAAAAAGTCTGTTGGTAATGAAATCGCTTTCCGAAGGGTAAAAAACGATGTTGATGATGTCACCTTTGAAAAAAGTGAAGAGCACGATAAAGAGTAAAACAAAAGCAATCCCGATGTGCATCAACACTTTACGAAGCTCATCGAGATGCTCGCCGAAGGTCATTTGGACGTCTTCGGGCTCTTCTGTCTTGTTTCGAAACGCCATGAAAGACTATTTCTCCTCTTTCTTCTCGTCGTCTTTTTTCTCGCCGGTCGGCTCGTTCATGGCATCTTTGAATTCCTTGACGCCCTTGCCCACTCCGCGCATCAGCTCAGGAAGTTTCTTGCCGCCGAAAAGCAGCAAAATCGCCAGCACGATAAGAATTATTTCACCGGTTCCGATACCGCCTAAAAATAATGTTGTCATATTTCTAATTTATTTTTTGCAAATATAAACATTTTTTCGAAATCAAGAATTTATTTCACGCAATAAATCCAAAGCGTCTTTCATCCTGTCTACAACCTTGAAAATCAATATGTTTTTGCCGTTTTGCTCCTTAAACTGACAACGCTTCAGGTGCTCCGAAGCGTAACGTATGATTTTATTGAAAGTCTCAGTTTTGAAGTAATCCGACTCCTGGTCTTGCAGGAAATAGCAGGTCATGTCGCCTTTTTTGAGAACGATTTTTTCAAAGCCCAAATCACGGGCAATCCAGCGCAAACGAACTGTATTCAAAAGATCGTTAGCCTGAGGCGGAATCTCGCCAAAACGGTCAATGAGATTGTCGGTGAAGCGCATCAGACCTTCTTCATTTTCAATGTGATCAAGCTCGTTGTAGAGGCTGATACGCTCAGCCGATGAGTCGACGTATTCGTTAGGCAACAGAATCTCCAGATCCGACTCGATAGCGCATTCGCGAACGTATTTTTTCTCCTCTTCTGGCTTCTCAAACAGGTCTTTGAACTCGTTTTCCTTGAGTTCCATGATGGCCTCGTCGAGGATTTTATGATAAGTCTCGAAACCGATGTCGTTGATGAATCCGCTCTGTTCGGCGCCAAGCAAGTTGCCGGCTCCTCGGATGTCCAAGTCGCGCATTGCGATGTTGAAGCCGCTGCCTAAATCGGAGAATTCTTCGAGAGCTCGCAGACGTTTCTGCGCCTCGTCGCTGAGCATCGCCAACGGTGGCGTCAAGAGGTAGCAGAACGCCTTTTTGTTGGAGCGTCCCACCCTGCCACGCAGCTGGTGCAAGTCGCTCAGTCCGTATTTGTGCGCATCGTTGATAATGATGGTGTTAGCGTTCGGAATGTCCAGGCCTGCCTCGATAATCGTGGTGCACAGAAGCACATCGTATTTGCCGTCGATGAAATCGAGCATGATCTGTTCGAGCTTGTCGCCCTCCATCTGGCCGTGACCGACGGCTACCTTCGCACCCGGAACGCAGCTGATAATCATGTCGTACACCTCCATGATGTTTTGGATGCGGTTATGCACGAAAAACACCTGTCCATCGCGCGCCAGCTCGTATTGGATAGCATCACGGATGACGTCTGGAGAGAACGAACGGAGTTCGGTCTCGACAGGATATCTGTTCGGTGGCGGAGTTGTGATGATGCTCATGTCGCGTGCTCCCATCATCGAAAATTGCAGCGTTCTCGGGATTGGCGTCGCCGTCAAAGTGAGGGTGTCGACGTTGGTTTTCATCTGTTTCAACTTCTCCTTTGCAGAAACGCCGAACTTCTGTTCCTCGTCGATAATCAGCAAACCTAAGTCCTTGAATTCCACATCTTTACTAATGATGCGATGTGTTCCTATTAATATATCCACACGACCCGCTTTCACCTCTTCGAGAGTTTTTTTCTGTTCCTTGGCGGTCTTGAAACGGTTCATGTAGTCGATGGTAACCGGGAAGCCTTTCAAACGACTTGAAAACGTGTGGAAATGCTGCAAAGCAAGCACCGTGGTAGGCACCAAAACAGCCACTTGCTTGGAATCGCTGACAGCCTTGAAAGCAGCACGGATTGCCACTTCTGTCTTGCCGAAACCAACGTCGCCGCACACCAAGCGATCCATCGGCGACTCTTTCTCCATGTCGCGTTTCACGTCGATAGTCGCCTTGAGCTGATCGGGAGTGTCCTCGTACATAAACGATGCTTCCAATTCTGTCTGCAGATATGTGTCGGGCATGAACTGGAATCCCTGCGAGTTCTTACGTTCCGCATATAGTTTTATCAGTTCGCGCGCGATATCCTTGACCTTGCTCTTCGTCTTGGCTTTCAGCTTATTCCAAGCGTTCGAGCCGAGTTTACTCAACGATGGTTCTGCCCCGTCTTTGCTCGAATATTTCGATATTCTATGCAGCGAATGAATGCTCACGTAAAGCAAGTCGCCGTTTTGATATATCAGTCGCAGCGCCTCCTGTTGTTTTCCGTTGTGGTCGATGATTTCCAAGCCGTCGAAACGTCCGATACCGTGGTCGATATGCGTCACATAATCGCCAGGTTTCAAATCATATAACTCTTTGATTGTCAGCGCCTGACTGCTTGCAAAACCTTCGCGCAGATGGAAGCGGTGATAACGTTCGAAAATCTGATGGTCGGTAAAGCAGCACAGTTTCTGGTCGTTATCGACAAAACCGGCCTGAATTGAATATAATATAGGTGTGAAATCGTGATTCGACTCGTCTTTCTGCTGCAAATCGTTCAAAATGCTCTGGATTCGCTCGAGCTGACGCTTGCTTTCGGAGAAGAAAAGGATTCGGTAGTCTCTGTCTTTCAACGAGTTAATGGTGTTTTGCAACATCTCGAAGTTCTTGTTGAACACAGGCTGAGTAGTGGTGTTAAACTCCACAATCTCCTTCCCTATCGAATCGGAATATGTCTCAAACGTAACTGATTTAAAATCATCGAGTTGGGTAAGAAGTTCATCGCTTTGTGCGAATAAAGTCTCTGGCGATTTCATGCCTTCGCTTTCCTCAAACGCCTCGAATGCGTCGACAGCTTTTTTGTACTCGGCATCGATTCTCTCTTTCAGAAAATCAGTCTCATCAAGCCACATAACCGTCTGATTCTGAAGATATTGGAATATCGTCTCGCGTTCTTCTGAGAGGTTATGGTCTTGCAGATTCGGCAACAAAACGATGCGTTGCAGCTTCTCAAGCGAAAGTTGGTCGACAGGGTTAAACGAGCGAATCGACTCCACCTCGTCAAAATCGAAAACGATACGATAAGGATAGTCGTTGGCGAACGAAAACACATCGACGATGCCGCCTCGGATGGCAAACTGGCCTGGCTCAACCACGAAATCGACATGCTCGAAATTATATTCCAGCAAGGTGTCGGTGACGAAATCCATGTCGACCTTCTCGCCAACTGCAAGCTTTAAAGTATTCTTGCTCAATATCTTACGAGTGACGATTTTCTCACTCAAAGCTTCCGGGTAAGAAACGATAATTGTTTTTCTTTCAGATGTCGAAACACGTTGTAAAACCTCTGTTCTTGATAAAATATATGTATTATCCGGCTTCTCCGGCTCATACGGGCGTTTGTACGACGTCGGATAGAACAGAATCATCTTCTTGGCGTAGTCTTGCTCACGTTCGCCGAAGATATTCTCGAGGTCATTGTAGAAATACGCCGCGTTTTCCTTGTCGGCACACACCACGAAATGCTGTCCGCCGAGTTTCTCAAACGCCGCCGCCACAGCGAAAGCCTTAGCCGAGCCGACGATGCCCTTGCAAAACACATTCTTCTTATCATTAAGATAATCAACGAGTTGAAATATTCGAGTGTCGTCTTTATAATATGAGATAGGATTTTCTTTCACGGCTGCAAAATTACAAAAAAGCCATTAGCTATTAGCTATTAGCCATTAGATTTTTTTTAAGATTTTTAATGCCCTTTGCAGAAATACGACTTACCACAGG